>NZ_CP029078.1:6167500-6382500 GCF_005222485.1 Streptomyces griseoviridis | reverse complement strand
GCCCGGGATCAGGGACGACGCCAGGATCACCGTGTCGCCGTCGACGATGCGGATCTGGTGGTCCCGGTTGGCCATGCGGGAGAGCGCGGCCATCGGCTCGCCCTGCGAACCCGTGCAGACCAGCACCACCTCGTGGTCCGGCAGGTCGTCGAGGGTCTTCACGTCGACCACCAGGCCGGGCGGGACCTTCAGATAGCCGAGGTCGCGGGCGATGCCCATGTTGCGGACCATCGAACGGCCGACGAAGGCCACCCGCCGGCCGTACTCGTGGGCCGCGTCCAGGATCTGCTGGATGCGGTGGACGTGGCTGGCGAAGCTCGCCACGATGATCCGCTTGCGGGCGCTGCCGAAGACCTGGCGCAGGACGTTGGAGATGTCCCGCTCGGGCGGCACGAACCCCGGGACCTCGGCGTTCGTCGAGTCGGCGAGGAGCAGGTCGATGCCCTCCTCGCTGAGCCGCGCGAACGCGTGCAGGTCCGTGAGGCGGTTGTCCAGCGGCAACTGGTCCATCTTGAAGTCGCCGGTGTGCACGACCATGCCGGCCGGGGTGCGGATGGCGACCGCGAGGGCGTCCGGGATGGAGTGGTTGACGGCGATGAACTCGCAGTCGAACGGTCCGACGCGCTCCCGGTTCCCCTCGACCACCTCGAGGGTGTAGGGGCGGATGCGGTGCTCCTGGAGCTTCGCCTCGATGAGGGCGAGGGTCAGCTTGGAGCCGATCAGCGGGATGTCCGGCTTCTCGCGGAGGAGGAAGGGGACGCCGCCGATGTGGTCCTCGTGGCCATGGGTCAGGACGATGCCGTCGATGTCGTCGAGGCGGTCCCGGATGGACGAGAAGTCCGGCAGGATCAGGTCGATTCCGGGCTGCTCCTCCTCGGGGAAGAGCACTCCGCAGTCGACGATCAGCAGGCGGCCTCCGTACTCGAAGACCGTCATGTTGCGGCCGATCTCGCCCAGGCCGCCGAGCGGGGTGACCCGGAGGCCGCCCTTCGGGAGCGGCGGGGGCGAGCCGAGCTCAGGATGCGGATGACTCAAAAGACTCTCCTCACCACACACGCCACGTACCGGTGGGCACGTGGCGCGCGTGACGTTCGTGCATGAGCAGTTGTGTGGGACGCAGGCACCGGTGGCCTGCTTATTCAGTTGTGAAGTCCGTTGTCAGAGCTGTACCCCGCCGGCCGCAAGATCGATCTTGAGCTGGGCGATCTCCTCGGGCGAGCATTCGACCATGGGGGCGCGCAGCGGACCCGCGGGCAGCCCCTGGAGGTCGAGCGCGGCCTTGGCGGTCATGACGCCCTGGGTGCGGAACATGCCGGTGTAGACCGGGAGCAGCTTCTGGTGGATCTCGGTGGCCTTCTGCACGTCACCCGAGGTGAAGGCGTCGACGAGGGCGCGCAGGTCCGGGGTGACGACATGGCCGACGACCGAGACGAAGCCGACCGCGCCCACCGACAGGAGGGGCAGGTTCAGCATGTCGTCGCCCGAGTACCAGGCGAGGCCGGAGCGCGCGATGGCCCAGCTCGCCCGGCCGAGGTCGCCCTTGGCGTCCTTGTTGGCGACGATCCGCGGGTGCTCCGCCAGGCGGACGAGCGTCTCCGTGTTGATGGGGACGCCGCTGCGGCCGGGGATGTCGTAGAGCATGACCGGCAGCCCCGCCGCGTCGGCGATGGCGGTGAAGTGCCGGTACAGGCCCTCCTGCGGGGGCTTGTTGTAGTACGGCGTGACGACGAGGAGGCCGTGGACGCCCGCCTCCTCGGCGGCGCGGGCCAGCTCGACGCTGTGGTGGGTGCTGTTGGTGCCGACCCCCGCGACGACGTGGGCGCGGTCGCCGACCGCCTCGAGTACGGCTCGGACCAGGTCCCTTTTCTCCGCGTCGCTGGTGGTGGGGGACTCGCCCGTGGTGCCGTTGATCACCAGGCCGTCGTTGCCTGCGTCCACCAGGTGGGCGGCGAGCCGCTGCGCGCCGTCGAGGTCGAGTGCGCCGTCCGCCGTGAACGGCGTGACCATGGCGGTGAGGACCCTCCCGAAGGGGGTCTGCGGAGTGGAGGTCGGAGCCATGGGTAACACGCTACTCGCTGCTCAATGCGGGGTCTGCCCTTGGGGTGCGGGCAAGTCAGGACAAAGGAGGAGCCCGGTACTGCCTGCTCGGGGGTTCAAGCAGTACCGGGTCCCTTTGATCAGGCTAGATGAACTTCTCTAAATGCCGCAATACGGACACCTCACGCTGCCGCTCCGTACATCTGTGCCCCGACACGCCGTGGGAGTGTCGAGGGGGCGCACAGGGGGGCGAACGGCGGCAACGCGGAAACTTCCGCTAATTACGGGAATCCGGGCACCTTCTGGGTCCTCCGCTCGTCTGTCCTGATGACGGCCGCTCTTTCGATCACCCGTCGTCCGACCCCCGAGAGGAGCCACCTCGATGTTCCGTCGGCGCGAGCCCGTACCGTTCGCCTTCCTCGCCGAAGCCGACAGTTTCCGCAGCAATGTCACGCCCCCGCCCCGCGAGCGCGCGTCCATCGGCCAGATAGCCGGGCGCTGGCTGCTGGGGGTCACGATCGTCGCGGGGCTCGTGGGTTCCGTGATCCTGGCGATGCCCGCCCTGTCGCAGGACCAGCCGGCCACGCAGACCCAGCAGTCCCAGGCCTCCGACGGGCACTGACCTGGCATCAGGCCCGCGCTGACTCCATCCGGCCCCCCTAGGGTGGTGAGCGGGAACACAGGCGGATAGCCTCACCGGGCACAGCCCATGCATGGATTCAGTGAGGATCAGCCGTGCCCCTGCCCTTCCTGACGGCCGACCGCGCCTTCGAGACAGCCGACGACGTCGCGCTGCCCTTCGACGACCGCGACCGCTGGCGGCGCCCCTACCGACCCGGTCCGTGGCGGGTGGGTCTGGCGGCGCTGCTGCTGCTGCTCGCGTCGTTCGTGCTGTTCGCCGGTGTCGTCATCGCGTTCACCGCCGCGCCGACCGAGGCCGGTGTCTGTCTCGTCGTCGCGCTGCTCGCCATCGCGGTCGCCCTGCGCATGCTGCGGGTCGGCGTGTGGGTGAGCCCGCGCGGGCTGCGGCGGGTCGGGTTCCTCGCCACCCGCACGACGCCGTGGGACCGGGTCGCCGCCGTACGGACCGTGCAGCAGCCGGTGCGCTGGCTCGGGCTGCCGCGGACGGTGCAGGGCCAGGCCCTGACGCTGGTCCTGAAGGAGCGTGCCGCCCGTGACTCCGCTCCCCTGATGACCACGCACAACGCCGACTTCCTCGGCCGGTCGCCCGCCTT
This sequence comes from Streptomyces griseoviridis, assembly GCF_005222485.1. NCBI lineage: Bacteria > Bacillati > Actinomycetota > Actinomycetes > Kitasatosporales > Streptomycetaceae > Streptomyces > Streptomyces griseoviridis. The sequence goes on along the minus strand of NZ_CP029078.1, from coordinate 6,379,228 downwards.
CGACCGGGCCGCCGACACCGTCGAGGCCTGGGCGGCGGAGAACCGTCCCGGCTGACGTCGCACACCGTCGAGGCCCGGTCCGCCAGTGGCGTGGACCGGGCCTCGGTGCGTTCGGGGGCCCGCCGCCGGGCCGGTGGGCTCAGTGGGCGGAGGGGTGCCGGCCCGCGCGGTGCAGGGTGATGGCCTGCTGCATCGCCTTGCGGGCCCGGGGGGTGTCGCGGGCGTCGTGGTAGGCGACGGCGAGCCGGAACCAGCTGCGCCAGTCGTCGGGGGCGTCCTCCGTCTCGGCCTTGCGCCGGGCGAAGACCTCGTCGGCGGAGTCGCGGTCGATCCGGCCGCCCTCGGTGCGCTTCAGCTCGTCGACGGGCAGGCCGCCCTCGGCGTCGAGTTCGCCGGCGAGGGCGTTGGCCCTGCGGACGAACTGGGTGTTCTTCCACAGGAACCAGACCCCGATGACCGGCAGGATCAGGACCGCCACCCCGAAGGTGACGGTGATGAGCGTGCCGGACTGGATGAGCATGACGCCGCGGCTGCCGACCAGGACGAAGTAGAAGACGAGGACGGCGGCCGTGACGGCGTAGGTGATCTTCGCGCGCATCGGAGGTGATGCCTCAGTTCAGGTCGAGGAAGTGCTCGAGGCCGAAGGTCAGGCCCGGAGTGGTGACGACGCGGCGCGCGCCCAGCAGGATGCCCGGCATGAAGCTGCTGTGGTGCAGGGAGTCGTGCCGGACGGTGAGGGTCTCGCCCTCGGCGCCGAGCAGTACCTCCTGGTGCGCCAGCAGACCGCGCAGCCGCACCGCGTGCACCGGGATGCCGTCGACGCTGGCGCCCCGGGCGCCGTCCAGGGCGGTCGCGGTGGCGTCGGGCGCGGGGGCCGAACCGGCGCGGGCGCGGGCCTCGGCGATGAGCTGGGCGGTGCGGGTGGCGGTGCCGCTGGGTGCGTCCACCTTGTTGGGGTGGTGCAGCTCGATGACCTCGACGGACTCGAAATACGGCGCGGCGATCTGCGCGAACTTCATGGTGAGGACGGCGCCGATGGAGAAGTTCGGCGCGATCAGCACGCCGGTCTGCGGGGAGTCGGCGAGCAGGGCCTTGAGCCGGGTGAGGCGTTCGTCGGTCCATCCCGTGGTGCCGACGACGGCGTGAATGCCGTGCCGGAGACAGAAGTCGAGGTTGTCCATCACCGAGTCGGGGGTGGTCAGTTCGACCGCGACCTGGGCGCCCGACGCGGTCAGCGTCTCCAGGTCGTCGCCCCGGCCGAGGGCGGCGACCAGCTCCAGGTCCTCGGCGGCCTCGACGGCCCTGACCGCCTCCGAGCCGATCCGGCCCTTGGCACCGAGGACAGCCACGCGCAGCTTGCTCATCTTGTTCTTTCCTTCACCGGATTCAGGGGGTGGACCGAGGGCGGGGAGGGGACCGGGGCCGTCAGGGGCCGGGCCGGTCAGGCGACGACGTCGTGGAGGCGGGCCGCCTGCCTCTCCTTGAGCGGGCCGATGACCGAGAGCGACGGGCGCTGTCCGAGGATGTCCCGGGCGACGGCGCGCACCTCGTCGGGGGTGACGGCGGCGATGCGGGTCAGCATGTCGTCGACCGAGATCTGCTCGCCCCAGCACAGCTCGCTCTTGCCGATCCGGTTCATCAGCGCGCCGGTGTCCTCGAGGCCGAGGACCGTAGAGCCGCGGAGCTGGCCGACGGCGCGGCCGATCTCGTCGTCGGAGAGGCCGTCTTGGGCGACCTGGTCCAGTTCGTCGCGGCAGATCTTCAGCACGTCGTGCACCTGGCTGGGCCGGCAGCCCGCGTAGACGCCGAAGAGGCCGCAGTCGGCGAAGCCCGAGGTGTACGAGTAGACGCTGTAGGCGAGGCCGCGCTTCTCCCTGACCTCCTGGAAGAGGCGGGAGGACATGCCGCCGCCGAGGGCGGTGTTGAGGACGCCGAGGGCCCAGCGCCGTTCGTCGGTGCGGGCGAGGCCCGGCATGCCGAGGACGACGTGCGCCTGTTCGGTCTTGCGGCCGAGCAGTTCGACGCGGCCGGTGGCGCGGAGGGTGCGGCGGCCCTCGCGGGGCCCGAGGGGGACCGCTTCGGGGGTGCGGAACGCGCCGGCCTTCTCGAAGGCGGCCCTGACCTGGCGGACGACCTTGTTGTGGTCGATGTTGCCGGCCGCGGCGACCACCAGATGCGTGGGGTCGTAGTGCTTCTTGTAGAAGCGGCGGATGCGGTCGGCGGTGAGGGCGTTGACCGTGTCGACGGTGCCGAGGACCGGGCGGCCGAGGGGGTTGTCGCCGAACATGGTGTGCGCGAACAGGTCGTGCACGCAGTCGCCCGGGTCGTCCTCGGTCATGGCGATCTCTTCGAGGATGGCGCCGCGTTCGACGTTGACGTCCTCCTCGCGGATCAGGGAGCCGGTCAGCATGTCGCAGACGACGTCGATGGCGAGCGGCAGGTCGGTGTCGAGCACGCGCGCGTAGTAGCACGTGTACTCCTTCGCCGTGAAGGCGTTCATCTCGCCGCCGACGGCGTCGATCGCGGAGGAGATGTCCAGGGCGCTGCGCCGGTCGGTGCCCTTGAAGAGGAGGTGTTCCAGGTAGTGGGTGGCGCCGTTCAGCGACGGGGTCTCGTCGCGGGAGCCGACGTGCGCCCAGATGCCGAAGGTCGCGGAGCGGACCGAGGGCAGGGTCTCGGTGACGATGCGCAGGCCGCCGGGGAGGGTGGTCTTGCGGACCGTGCCGATGCCGCCTGCGCCCTTGACCAGGGTTTGGGTACGGGCGACGGCCCGCGCCTCCGAGGAGGTGCGGGCCGTCGCCTTGGAGCTGCTCGACGTCACTGGTCGGTGTCGTCCTTCTTGTCGTCGTCGCCTTCGCCCTCGATCACGGGGATCAGGGAGAGCTTGCCGCGGGAGTCGATCTCGGCGATCTCGACCTGGACCTTGGAGCCCACGGCCAGGACGTCCTCGACGTTCTCCACGCGCTTGCCGCCGGCGAGCTTGCGGATCTGCGAGATGTGCAGCAGTCCGTCCTTGCCCGGGAGCAGCGACACGAACGCGCCGAACGTCGTCGTCTTCACGACGGTGCCCAGGTAGCGCTCGCCGACCTCCGGCATGGTCGGGTTGGCGATCGAGTTGATCGTGGCGCGCGCGGCCTCGGCCTGTGAACCCTGGGCGGCACCGATGTAGATGGTGCCGTCGTCCTCGATCGTGATGTCGGCGCCGGTGTCCTCCTGGATCTGGTTGATCATCTTGCCCTTGGGGCCGATGACCTCGCCGATCTTGTCCACGGGGATCTTGACGGTGATGATCCGCGGGGCGTTGGGGGACATCTCGTCCGGGGTGTCGATCGCTTCCATCATCACGTCGAGGATGTGGAGGCGGGCGTCCCTGGCCTGCTTGAGGGCGGCGGCCAGGACGGAGGCCGGGATGCCGTCGAGCTTGGTGTCGAGCTGGAGCGCGGTGACGAACTCCTTGGTGCCGGCGACCTTGAAGTCCATGTCGCCGAAGGCGTCCTCGGCACCGAGGATGTCGGTGAGGGCGACGTAGTGCGTCTCACCGTTGATCTCCTGGGAGATCAGGCCCATGGCGATGCCGGCGACCGGGGCCTTGAGGGGCACACCGGCGTTGAGCAGCGACATGGTGGAGGCGCAGACCGAGCCCATGGACGTCGAACCGTTGGAGCCGAGGGCCTCGGACACCTGGCGGATCGCGTAGGGGAACTCCTCGCGGGTCGGCAGGACCGGCACGATGGCGCGCTCGGCGAGGGCGCCGTGGCCGATCTCGCGGCGCTTCGGGGAGCCGACGCGGCCGGTCTCGCCGACGGAGTACGGCGGGAAGTTGTAGTTGTGCATGTAGCGCTTGCGGGTCACCGGGGAGAGGGTGTCCAGCTGCTGCTCCATGCGGAGCATGTTGAGGGTGGTGACGCCCAGGATCTGGGTCTCGCCACGCTCGAACAGCGCCGAGCCGTGCACGCGCGGGATGGCCTCGACCTCGGCGGCGAGCGTACGGATGTCCGTGACGCCGCGGCCGTCGATGCGGACCTTGTCCTTGATGACGCGCTCACGGACCAGGGACTTGGTCAGCGAGCGGTACGCGGCGGAGATCTCCTTCTCGCGGCCCTCGAACTGCGGGAGCAGCTTCTCGGCGGCGAGACCCTTGACGCGGTCCAGCTCGGCCTCGCGGTCCTGCTTGCCCGGGATGGTGAGGGCCTGCGACAGCTCGCCCTTGACGGCGGCGGTGAGCGCCTCCAGGACGTCGTCCTGGTAGTCGAGGAAGACCGGGAACTCGCCGGTGGGCTTGGCGGCCTTGGCGGCGAGGTCGGCCTGCGCCTTGCAGAGGACCTTGATGAAGGGCTTCGCGGCGTCGAGGCCGGAGGCGACGATCTCCTCGGTAGGCGCCTCGGCGCCGCCCTTGACGAGCTGGATGGTCTTCTCGGTGGCCTCGGCCTCGACCATCATGATCGCGACGTCGCCGTCCTCGAGGACGCGGCCCGCGACGACCATGTCGAAGACGGCGTCCTCGAGCTCGGTGTGCGTCGGGAAGGCCACCCACTGGCCGCGGATCAGCGCGACGCGGACGCCGCCGATCGGGCCGGAGAAGGGCAGTCCGGCCAGCTGCGTGGACGCGGAGGCGGCGTTGATCGCCACGACGTCGTACAGGTGGTCGGGGTTGAGCGCCATGATCGTCGCGACGACCTGGATCTCGTTGCGCAGGCCCTTCTTGAAGGACGGGCGCAGCGGGCGGTCGATCAGACGGCAGGTGAGGATCGCGTCCTCGGAGGGGCGGCCCTCACGGCGGAAGAAGCTGCCGGGGATCTTGCCGGCGGCGTACATCCGCTCCTCGACGTCCACCGTGAGGGGGAAGAAGTCGAGCTGGTCCTTGGGGTTCTTGGAGGCGGTGGTGGCCGACAGCACCATGGTGTCGTCGTCCAGGTACGCCACGGCGGAGCCGGCGGCCTGCTTGGCCAGGCGGCCCGTCTCGAAGCGGATGGTGCGGGTGCCGAACGTGCCGTTGTCGATGACGGCCTCGGCGTAGTGGGTCTCGTTCTCCACTATGGGTTTCTCCGTTACTTGTCGTCTTTCGTCCCTCCTCGCCCGTGTGGCGGGGGACGGTACCGGAGAAGCGCGCGTCTGGTGCTGACCGGTCTTCGATCGAAGCTCCCGGGGTGTCGTACTCCCGGGGGCCACTACCGAGGACCGGCGGCGGTGAGGTGCGCCCCTCCTTTGTCGTGCCTCGTTGTGACTGATTACGTCTCGTACGGAATCCGTCCGCTACCACACTACAAAGCGTGAGTGACAGTCCGCACGTTTCCGCACATACGGCAAAGGGAGCGGTCCCCGAGAATGCCCGGGACCGCTCCCCTCACGGCGTCTTACTTGGCGCCCGCCGCACCGCGGCGGATGCCCAGGCGGTCGACCAGCGCGCGGAAGCGCTGGATGTCCTTCTTCGCCAGGTACTGGAGCAGGCGACGACGCTGACCGACCAGGATCAGCAGACCACGACGCGAGTGGTGGTCGTGCTTGTGGGTCTTGAGGTGACCCGTGAGGTCGGTGATACGACGGGACAGCAGCGCGACCTGGACCTCGGGGGAGCCGGTGTCACCGTCCTTGGTGCCGAACTCGGAGATGATCTGCTTCTTGACGGCGGCGTCGAGCGACACGCGTACTCCTCAAACTGTGGGTGTGCCACCGAGTGCCCCCGGTCTACATCTCGGGGAAGCTTCCGTGACTCGGAGGCGGAGGTCCGTACAGAGACGGCCGTCGTCCAGGGTACCAGCAGCGCATGGGCGCCTTCTCCCGGCTTCGCGAACCGCCCAGGTGGCGGGGGCGGGGCCACTAGGGTGAGGCTCGCGACGGTTCGTACACCGTTCATCACCCAGGGAAAGGGGTCGCTGCGGCATGGCGGAGACGGATGAGCAGATCAAGGCGCGCAAAGAGCGGGAGCGGGACGAGCTCTACGCCCTCGACATCTCCGATGTGACGTGGGAGAGCGCGCCCGGTACCGAGGAGCACGAGGAACGGGTCGAGATCGCGCGGCTGCCCGAGGGCGCCGTCGCCATGCGGTCGTCGCTCGACCCGGACACCGTGCTGCGGTACACGGAGGCGGAGTGGCGCGCGTTCGTGCTGGGCGCGCGGGACGGCGAGTTCGACCTGGAGCCGACGGTGCGCAACGGCGGCGTCGCCGCGGAGTAGGACGGCGGGCCGGGACGGGACCGGACGGGACCTGGACGGGACCGGACTGGACCGGGACGGGGTCACCGGCCGAGGTCACCTGAAGAAGTCGAGGGGCGGCACGCGCGCGCGTGCCGCCCCTTCGCGTCGGGTCGGGTCGATGTCGCGCGTACGCCCAACACACCTGTGCGGTACAGCCTTTCGGGGAGGTCCCGGTCGTTCCGTTTTCACCGTCTATTCAGCACGTTCATGAACCGCGACCGGTTTGTTCACCATCAGGCGCACTGTGTACGCCACTTATGGGCAGGTTGTGACGCGACGGGAAGGTGCCCGGGGGTGACGGGCCTGCCGGGGCGGGGCTTGTGATGATTAGGCTGGGAGAGGGCGCGTCGCCGGAACCCGTGGGCCGGGCGGCGGAGTTCCAGGGGGAGAGCCGGTGGATCGGACGACCTCGAAGGACGACGGACGACGAGCAATGGCCGCCCCCGGCACGGTCAGCGGGTGCGCGACCACTTCAGGAGGAACTGTGAGCAGCGATCGGGACGGGAACCGCGGGGGCTGGGCCACACCCGGCGACGACCAGCCCGACGCGGAGTCCGCCATCGAGACGACGGGCGAGTTCACCATCGACTACGCGCCGCCGGCTTGGTACACGCAGAACGCGTCCGGGGCGGGGGCGACGGGAGCGGGGACTGGAACTGGGGCCGGGGGCGCCGCCGGTACCGGTCCGGGTGCCGGGCAGGGGCAGGGGCAGGGCCAGGGTTCCGCCCAGGGACACGGGCCGGGACCCGGGCAGGCGCCGGGACAGGGTGGCGGGCCTGGGCAAGGTTCCGTGCCTGGACAGGGTTTCGGGCCTGGACAGGCTGGGCCTGGGCAGGGGCCGATGCCCGTGTCCGGTTCCGGGTCGGGTCCCGGTGAGCTGCCGTTGTCGTTGCCCGGGTTGACTCCCCCGGCTCACTCTCTTCCCCGGCCTCCGCATGAGGCGCAGGCGCCCGCCGCGGGTCCGGGCGCCCCCTTCACGCCGCCCGCGCCGGCGCCCAGTGCGCCGTTCACGCCTCCCCCGCCGTCGCCCGCGCCGGGGGCGCCTTTCACTCCCCCGGCCGTTGGGCCGACGGCGCCGCACGCGCCGTCCGCCGGAGGGCCTGGCGCGGTGCTGAGGCTGCCGGTGGGAAGCGGGTTCGAGCCGCAGCAGGTTCAGCCTGCCCCGGCCGCCGAGCCTTCGGAGCCTTCGACGGCGGCAGCGTCTTCGGAGGCGCCGGGGACTCCGGGGGCTTCCGGTTCCTCGGCGTCTTCGGCGTTCTCCGTCTCGTCGGACGAGTCCGGGAGCGGTGACCTCGGCAGCGGCGATCTGGAGAGCGGCGCCACCATGCGGTTCTCCCCGCTCGCCCTGAAGCGGGAGATCACGGAGCGGGCCGAAGCAGCCGACGAGGCCGGGGGAAGCGGAGAGGGCGAAGGCGAGCGCGAGGGCGAGACGAAGGAGGCGGCGGCCGAAGCACGGGCCGACGACTCCGCCGCGCCCGACGCGAGCGACACCGCCGGCGCGGCCTCCGGGATCGACGCGGAGCGCGTTGCCATGGTCCTGGGCGGCCGGCCCGCAGACGTGGCCGAGCCCGAGGGCGCGGTGCACACGGAGGAGGCCGCGTCCGACAGCGGCGCAGCCGAGGGCGAGCCCGCCGACGCCGTCGCGGATGACCGCCTCTCCGACGCCGAAGCCTCGCGGAGCGAGGAGCCTCAGCCGGACACCGTCGCACCGGAGACCGGCACGTCTGAGGCGGACGAACCGAAGACGGACGAACCGAACGCCGACGAACCGGAGGCCGTCGCTTCCGGGACCGACACAGTGAAGGCCGACGAACCGGAGCCCGTCGCGGCGGACGCCGCCGATCCGGCCCACGAGGGCTCGGAAACCGACGTCCCCTCAGCCGACCACGCTCAGCCCTCGGACCAACTCCACTCCCAGGTCCACGAGTCCGCGCCGGCCACCGCCGAGTCCGTCGACGAGCCGAACGTCGATCCGAAGGTGGACGCGAAGGACGAACCGGGCGTCGAGCCGCAAGGCTCCGCCCCCGCCGAGGCGCAGGGCCCCGCCCCCGCCGAGGCGTCGCAGGACGCACCGCCCGCGTGGGCTCCCCCGCCGGTTCCCCAGGAACTGCCTCCGCTGCCGCCGTCGTACCAGTCCGCCGCGCCCGCGTCGGCCGCCCAGTGGCCCGTGCAGGGGCAGGGGCAGGGGCCTGCCGCGTCGGGGCCCGAGCAGCCGCAGCCGGCCGCCGCTGAGGCGGGACCGCCGGTGTCGGCTCAGCCTCAGTTCCGGCCGCAGGCCCCGCAGTCCGCGCCCGCCGCCTGGAGTCCGGCGCCCGCGCAGGTCCCGCAGGCGCCCGAGGCGTCGGCTCCCGCGCAGCCGCCCGCCTACGGCTTCCCGCAGCAGCCCCAGGCGCCGCAGCCTCCGACACCGCAGTCGCAGTCGCAGGCTCCGGGCGGCTACGGCTTCCCCCAGTCGGGGCCCGCCCAGGCACCGGTGCCTCCCGCGCCTGACACCCAGGCCTCCTACGGCTTCCCCCAACAGCCCGCTTCCGCACCGCAGTCGGCCCAGGCTCAGCCCCAACCCCAGGTTCCGGCGGCCCCGGTGGCCCCGGCCGCTGCTCACGAGCCGGTGCCCGGCTACGGCTTCCCGCCCCAGGGCGCCACTCCCGCTCCCACCGCCCAGCCGCCGCACGCCCAGGCGCCCGTTCAGCCCCCGGGCCCCGGCTTCCCCCAGCAGCCGCCCGCGCCCCAGGCCCCCGACGGCTACGGGTTCCCGCAGCCCCAGCCCGCACAGGCTCCACAGGCCCCGCAGGCGCAGCCCCAGCCGCAGTCGGCCGAGGCCCCCGCCCCGGCGCCCGTCCCCGTCCAGCCCCCAGGCCCTCCCGGCTACGGGTTCCCGCAGCCGCCCGTTCCCGACCCGCAGGCCGGCTACGGGTATCCCCCGTCGGGGCCCGCCCAGGCACCGGCGCCTCCCGCGCCCGACGCCCAGGCCGCCTACGGCTTCCCGCACCCCGCCGCCCCCAACTCCCCGGCACAGCCCGGCAGCTACGGCTTCCCGCAGCAGCAGCCGGCCCCCCAGGCCCCGCAGCAGCCACAACACCCGGCAGCCGCCCAGGACTTCACCCCCCAGCCGCCCGCCCAGACCCCCGGAGCCCCCCAGAACCCCCAGGCACCTCAAGCTCCGCACGCCCCGCAGGCTCCGCAAGTGCCTCAGCCCCCCGTCGACCCTCGCGCCGGTGCCGCCTGGCCGCAGCCGATGCGGCACGACCAGCGGCAGATGACCAACCCCGGTGCCGCGCCGCTCGGTTACACCGCTGCCGTGGAGCTGTCCTCGGACCGGCTGCTCAACAACAAGCGGCAGAAGGCCAAGAGCGGTCGGCCCTCGGCGGGGTCGTCACGGTTCAAGATCGGCGGCAAGAAGGAAGAGGCCGAGCGGCAGCGGAAGTTGGAGCTGATCCGCACGCCCGTACTCTCCTGCTACCGGATCGCCGTCATCAGTCTCAAGGGCGGTGTCGGCAAGACCACGACCACCACCGCGCTGGGTTCCACGCTGGCGACCGAGCGCCAGGACAAGATCCTCGCGATCGACGCCAACCCCGACGCGGGCACGCTCGGGCGCCGGGTGCGCAGGGAGACCGGGGCCACCATCCGGGACCTCGTGCAGGCGATCCCGTACCTCAACTCGTACATGGACATCAGGCGGTTCACCTCGCAGGCGTCGTCCGGCCTGGAGATCATCGCCAACGACGTCGACCCGGCCGTCTCCACGACGTTCAACGACGAGGACTACCGCCGCGCGATCGACGTGCTGGGCAAGCAGTACCCGATCATCCTCACCGACTCGGGCACCGGGCTGCTCTACAGCGCGATGCGCGGTGTGCTCGACCTCGCCGACCAGCTCATCATCATCTCCACGCCGTCCGTGGACGGTGCGAGCAGCGCGAGCACCACGCTGGACTGGCTCTCCGCGCACGGGTACGCCGATCTGGTGTCGCGGTCCCTGACCGTCATCTCCGGGGTCCGCGAGACCGGCAAGATGATCAAGGTCGAGGACATCGTCAGCCACTTCGAGACGCGCTGCCGCGGTGTCGTGGTCGTGCCCTTCGACGAGCATCTCGCCGCCGGTGCCGAGGTCGACCTCGACATGATGCGGCCCAAGGTGCGGGAGTCGTACTTCCACCTCGCGTCGCTGGTCGCCGAGGACTTCGTCCGGCACCAGCAGTCGCACGGCCTGTGGACCAGCGACGGCAATCCGCCGCCGGTGGCCGCACCGCCGATGCCGGGCGGCCAGCAGCCCCAGCAGCCCCAGCAGCCCCAGCAGCCCCAGCCGTATCCGTACCCCGGGCAGCCGATGCCCGCACAGCCGATGCCCGGCCAGCCCATGGCCCCCGGCCAGCCCATGGCTCCCGGCCAGCCGTACCCCCAGCAGCAGCCCCCCGGCCAGCAGTTCCCGCAGCCCCCGCAGCAGCCGTACCCCCAGGCCCCCGGGCAGCCCGCGCCCTACCCGCCGCAGCAGCCCCCGGCGTCCCAGCCGCCGCAGGCGCAGCCGCCGGCCCAGCCGCCGCTGCCCGGTCAGGCTCCGCCGCCGTACCCGGAGCAGCCGGGTTACGGCTACCCGCAGCAGAACGGCCCTGCCGGGCAGGCACCGCCGCCCCAGCAGTAGAAGAGAGAGCAGCGGTCGCCGACGGCGCAGCCGACGACACAAAAGGGCGGCCGGAACCCTCATCCGAGGGTTCCGGCCGCCCTTCCGTGCAGCGGGCGTCCGTCCTTCGGCTACGCGTCGGCCGCCGCCACCAGCTCCCGGCAGCGCGCGACGTCGAGCGCCATCTGTTCGAGCAGGGCGTCCAGGGACTCGAACTTGGCCTGCCCGCGCACGTAGGCGAGGAAGTCGACGCAGACGTGCAGCCCGTACAGGTCGAGGCCGACGCGGTCGATGGCGTACGCCTCGACCGTGCGCTCGGTGCCGTTGAACTGCGGGTTGGTGCCGACCGAGATCGCGGCCGGCATCACCTCGTCCTGGGCGTGCAGCCAGCCCGCGTAGACGCCGTCGGCGGGGATCGCGGTGTGCGGGAGCGTCTCCACGTTGGCGGTGGGGAAGCCGAGTTCGCGACCGCGCTGGGCGCCGCGCACGACCACGCCCTCGACGCGGTGCGGCCTGCCGAGGATCTCGCCGGCCCCCTCGACGTCGCCCTCGGCGATCAGCCGCCGGGTCAGGGTGGAGGAGAACGGCTCGCCGCCGCCCGCGTCCCCCGAGACGTACAGGTCGACGACCTCGACCTCGAAGTCGTACACCTTGCCCTGCGCGGACAGGAACTCGACGTTCCCGGCGGCCTTGTGGCCGAAACGGAAGTTGGGTCCCTCGACGACGGCCTTGGCGTGCAGCCGGTCGACGAGGACCTTGACGACGAAGTCGGCGGGCGAGAGCTTCGAGAACTCCGTCGTGAACGGGAGGATCAGCAGCGCGTCCACGCCCAGCTCCGCCATGAGTTCGGCGCGGCGGTGGTGGGGGGCGAGCAGCGGCGGGTGGGTGCCGGGCCGCACGACCTCGCTCGGGTGCGGGTCGAAGGTGACGACGACGGAGGGAACCCCCAGCTGACGGGCGCGCTCGACGGCGTGCCTGATGATCAGCTGGTGGCCGCGGTGGACCCCGTCGTAGGACCCGATGGTGACGACGCTGCGTCCCCAGTCCTCGGGGATGTCCTCCAAGCCTCGCCAGCGCTGCACTGTGACCGCTCCTCGAACCCGTGTCCGTGTCTGCCTCGACGTCTTACGCAGGTCTAAGGGTGCCATGCCGGGCGGGTGCCGCTCGCATCGGCATGGAGGCTGTGACCGGACGCACGTGCCGGGGCGGCTCACGCCGACACACGTCCTTCGGACAGGTTGTCGATCATGCGGCGGGTGCCGGGTGTCACGACGTCGGCCCAGTCGTGCGGGGTGCCGGTCAGCCAGCCCGCCATCCGGGCGGCGAAGCCGGGGACCCGCCGGGCCAGGTCGACCAGGGCGTGGTCGAGGCGGGCCGCGCCGTCGGGGGTGCGGGCCAGGAGCAGGGCGGTGCGGTGCAGGAGGTCGCGGGCGTCGTCGCCGCCGTGGCCGGCCGCGGTGTGCAGGAGGGTGGCGAGGACGGCGGGCGCGCGTTCGTGGGCGAGCAGCCGGGCGAGGAGTTCGCGGCGCAGCGGGCGGGACGCGGGGGTGCCGGGTGCGGCGAGGACGGCGGCGAGCGCGGCCCTGGCCTCTTCGGGGCCGTCGTCGAGGAGTGCGGTGGTGAGCGGGAGGAGGACGGCGCGGGCGGCGTGGTCCTGGTCGAGGCGGCGGGCGACGAGGGCGGCGATGTCGGGGGCGGTCTCCGGGCGCCGTCGGACGGCCTCGCGCACCAGGGCGGCGACCCGGTCGGCCAGCGGGGGCAGGGTGACGTCGGCGAGAGCGCGCAGGGCCTCGCCCGCGTCCGGTCGGCTCAGCCGTTGCCTGAACGCGTCGAGGACGGGCTCGGGGTGGGTGGTGAGGGCGGCGAGCAGGGCGGTGGGCGCGACGGTCGGGTCGCCGGCCGCGAACTGCCGCAGGGCGTCGGGGAGATGGCGGGCGCGGGTGCGCGGGTCGCGGGCCAGCAGTGCGAGCGCTCCGCCGTGCGGGGCGGGGTCGTCGTCGGGGTGGGTGAGGAGGGCGAGGGCCGCGCGGCGCAGGAGGTCGCGGTCGGCGTCGGCGCGCAGGTGCGGGGCGGCGCGCAGCCCGTGGGTGGCGGCTACGGCCCGCCGGGCGGGGTGTTCGTCGTGGGCCCAGCGGTCGACGGCACGGCAGACGGCCGACGGTTCGTCCTCGGCGAGGACGGCGAGGAGTTCGTCGGCCCTGCGGTGCGCGGACGCCACGAGCGCTTCGGTCAGGTCGTCGGGGGCCCGCCGCCGGTGGGTGTGCAGCAGCGCCTGCGCGGCGTCGGCGACGTCGGCGTGCGGGGTCGCGGGCAGCGGCCGCTCGTCGTCGAACCAGCGGATGAGCAGCGGCTGGACGGTGGTGGGGTCGGCGGCGAGCGCCTGGGAGACGGCGTCGAGGAACCGTGGTCCGCCGTCGGTGTCCTGCGGGGGCCCGTCGGCGGGTACGAGCAGCCGCAGCAGCTCGAACCGTTCGACGGCGGGGAGGGCGAGGTCGCACCAGAAGCCGGGCCCGTAGAGGTCACGGGCCGCTCCCCGCGCCCCCGGCCTGCGGTGTCCTGCCTGTTCCCGTTCCGCCGCCCTCTCCCTGACGACGACGTCCGCCAACTCCCGCAGGACGCACCGGTACGGCGTGGCGTCCGGTACCCGGCGCAGGGTCTCGGAGAGGAGCCGGGACGCCCACCAGGAGGCGGGGTCAGCGGCCAGCGCGCCCGTCAACTCAGCCAGTTTCACGTTCAGTTGTGCGGCACCGTGGCGACGGGCCAGCAGGAGCAGGGCCTCGACGACCGGGCCGGCGCGATGGTGCGGCAGCGGGTGGGCGGTGGCGCCGGGGGCGTGGACGAGGGCGTGCAGGGCCTCGTTCAGGTCGAGGTGGCTGCCGTGCAGCCAGTCGGCCAACTCCTCGTGCGCGAACCGGTATCCGGCGCCGACCGGCATCAGCAGCCCCTCCGCGAGGACGGCGGACGCCCAGCCGGTGCCGCCGCCCAGCCGGCGCGGCGCGCGCCCGCGCGGGAACACCGCCTCGAAGGTCGCCCGGTCCAACTGGCCCTGGCCGGGCCCGAGACCGCGCCGGGCGGCCACGTGCACCTGCCCGGCGACCTTGACGGCGAGCCGGCGCACGGCGTCACCGCGCACCCCGTTCTCGGCGGCGAGCCGCTCCGCGACCCGCAGGCACCGCAGATCCAGATAGGCCGAGAACACCTCGTCGCGTCCCACGCGTCCCACCCGTCCGACCGCCCCGCCCGGCATCGCGGCCAGCACCTCACCGAGCGCCCGCACCACCCCGGGATGCCCGGCGTCGACGCCCGCGAGCGCGCCGTCAGGCACCCCGAGGCGCTCCCGCAGCAGCCGCGCCTCCCCCGCGCCGAGCCCTCCGATGCGCACATGGGGCGGAAGACCGGGGTGAAGCGCGAGCCCCACGCGATCCACTCGGTCCACGAGATCCCCATGGCCCATGAGATCCCCATGGCCCGTGAGATCCACGCGACTCACCAGCCCCACGCGATCCGTGAGATCCGCGTGGCCCACCAGCCCCACACCGTCCGTGAGACCCACGCGGCCCACCAGCCCCACACCGTCCGTGAGATCCGCGTGGGAACGGCGGGACAGCGGCCGTACCACCGCCGCCGTCCCGGCCGCGCGGTGCACCACGCCCGGTGGGAACGCCGTCCCCTCCCAGTACTCGGCCCGGCACGCCACCACCAGCCGCGCCCCCGTCCTGGCCAGCAGGTGCGCCGTCCCGCTCGCCCAGGCGTCAGGGCGGTGCGCGGGCCCCGGCGGCATCTCCTCGGGGCTGTCGAGCAGCAGGAGCAGGGGCCGCCCGGCGGAGCGCGCGACATCAGCGAGCCGGTCGGGGGCGGGGGCGTCGGCCGTCCGTGCCAGGACGCGCCCCACCGCGTCGGCGATCGAGTCGTCCGTGGTCCGCAGGTCGGCGCCGCGCAGCCGGAGCACGGGGAGGGGGGCGGGTCCTCGGCCGAGGCGGGCGGCGAGAGCCGCTAGCTCCGCCGTCCGGCCGCTGCCGGGCGGTCCTACCAGGCCGAGGACGGTGGCGGGGCCGCGCAGGAAGGCGTCGAACTCCCTTGCCACCACGGCCCGTTCGACGGACGGCCCGCCCTCGTGACCCGCCGTCGCGCGGATGGCCGAGGCCGCCGTCAGCTCCAGGACTCCCGCGAGATTGAGGTCGGGTCCCCGGGCGGGAACCGTCGCCGCGTTCCGCGCGAGCAGTTCGGCGAGCGGGCCCGGGAGAGCGGGGAGCGGCAGGGCGAAGCAGGCGTCGCGGTCCCCGTACGGCAGGGCGGTCGCGACGACGCCGAGGACCGCGCCCGTCCGTGCGTCGAGCACCGGGCCTCCGGCCGCTCCGCCGCCCGCCCGCAGCGCGTCGCGGCCCGCCGTGCCGATGGCCAACTCCATGGCGCCGTACGGGAGATGGTGGCCGGCGTCGGCGAGGCAGGGGCCGAGGAGGCGGGCCTCGCGCCAGCAGCCCGCGGCGAGCCGGACATAGGTGCCCGCCTCGACGCGGTCCCGGACGGTGACCGGCAGCGGCTCGACACCGAGCCCCCGGGTGCGGATCAGGGCGAGGCCGAGGCCGGGCAGCGGGGTGACGTCGTCGGCCGCGACCAGGCAGCCGCGTCCCCCGGTGGCGAGCAGCGCGAACCTGGGCAGCCCCGCGACGGCTTCGTGACCGGTGACGACGGTGCCGTGCCGGTCGGCGACGAACCCGGTGCCGCGCGGCCGTCCGGCGAGATCACGGACGTCGACGAGGACGTCGTCGAGCGAGCCCCCGTCGCCCGAGCCGCCGCCGGGGGACGGCAGGGCCCCCGCACCCGCCGGGCCGCCCGTCCGCTGTACGGACCGCCCCTGTCCCACCATGTCCGAACCTCCCGCCGCTCCCCTGTGCCCCGGAACTCGACGGTAGGCGCGTGATGATCAGCGGGACAGCTCGCGCGGCGAACGCGCCCCCCTGCGCCCGCCGGTTCACTCCGAGCGCCTGTCCACCCGGGTGAACGGGAGGGCGCCGGTGGATACGGCGGGAGGTGAGGGGAACGGAGGGGGCCGTGAGGCGACGGCGCGTCAACACCGCGTGACCGCCACTCCACAGGCCACAGACACCGCGCGACCGCCACTCCAAGGGCACCGCACGACCACCGCTCGCCGGGCAGCACACCCGGCCCGCGTCCCCACGGACGGCGCCGGAACCGCGTCCCCGGAGCGCACTCCCCGGAGCGCGCTCCCCGAGCGTCCCCGGGCGCTCCCCCGCGCCCTCCCCAACCTCTCAGCCGAAGATCGCGAGGCTCTTCGCCTTGCCCCGGTGCTCCTCCACCAGGGCGAGGAAACCGCCGCCGGGCTCGTAGACGGCCACCGCGCCCTTGCCCGCGTAGGCGTCGGGCATGTCGAGGCGGACGCCGTTGAGCAGCAGCTTGGCGCGTCTGGTGTCCACGTCCCAGCGGGGGAACGCGGCCGCGGCGGCCTCGGCGACGGGCATCACGGTCAGCTCCTGCTGGAGCTGGTCGAGGGTGCGCGCGCTGTCCAGCTTGTAGGGGCCGACGCGGGTGCGGCGCAGCGCGGTGAGGTGTCCGCCGACGCCCAGGTCGGCGCCGAGGTCGCGGGCGAGGGCCCGGATGTAGGTGCCGGACGAGCAGACGACGGAGACGACGAGGTCGAGGACGGGGGTGCCGTTCTCGGCGACCGCCTCACGGACGTCGTACACCGCGAAGGACGAGACGGTGACCGGGCGGGCCGGGATCTCGAACTCCTCGCCCTCACGGGCCCGCTTGTAGGACCGCACGCCGTTGATCTTGATGGCGCTGACCTTCGAGGGGACCTGCATGATGGCACCGGTGAGCTTGGCGACGCCGGTGTCGACGGCCTCCCTGGGGATGCCGGAGGCGTCGGTGGACGAGGTGATCTCGCCCTCGGCGTCGTCCGTGAGGGTGTTCTGCCCGAGCCGGATGGTGCCCAGGTACTCCTTCTCGGTGAGCGCCAGATGCCCGAGGAGTTTGGTGGCCTTCTCGACGCCGAGGACCAGTACGCCGGTCGCCATCGGGTCGAGGGTGCCCGCGTGCCCGACGCGGCGGGTCCGCGCGATGCCGCGCATCTTCGCGACGACGTCGTGCGAGGTGAAGCCCGACGGCTTGTCGACGATGACGAGGCCGTCGGGCGTGGTGTGCTTCTCGGTCATTCCTTGGCGTCGCCGTCCGTCTCGGCGGACGGCTCGGCCGCCTCGTCCTCGCCCGGCTTGCGGTACGGGTCGGCCTCGCCCGCGTACCGGGCGCCCGCGGACGCCTCACGGACCGCCTCGTCGGAGGCGCGGGCCCGGTGGAGGAGGTCCTCGATGGTCTTCGCGGTGTCCGGGAGGGCGTCGGCGACGAAGGTGAGGGTCGGCGTGAACTTCACGCCGGCGGCCTGGCCGACGGCGGAGCGCAGGATGCCCTTGGCGCTCTCCAGACCGGCGGCGGCCTCCTGCCGCTCCTCGTCGTCCCCGTACACGGTGTAGAAGACGGTCGCCTCCCGCAGGTCACCCGTGACCCGGGTGTCCGTGATGGTGACGTGCGAGCCGAGCCGCGGGTCCTTGATCCCACGCTGCAGCTTCTGGGCCACCACCTCTCGGATGAGGTCCGCCAGCCTCTTGGCGCGCGCGTTGTCGGCCACTGGTCCGTCTCCTTAGTAACTTCTCTTGCTTCTTGCTTCAGTCTTCGTCGCTGTGGAGCCTGCGTCGAACCGACAGCAGCTCCACCTCGGGCCGCGCGGCGACGAGGCGCTCACAGCGGTCGAGTACGTCGGTGAGGTGCTCCGTGTCCCCTGACACCACCGCGAGCCCGATCTCGGTCCTGCGATGGAGGTCCTGGTGGCCCGTCTCGGCCACACTCACCGCGTACTTGCGGTGCAGCTCGGCCACGATCGGGCGGACGAGTGAGCGTTTCTCCTTCAGCGAGTGGACGTCGCCGAGGAGCAGGTCGAAGGAGAGCGTCCCCACATACATCTGTGTATCCGGATGTCCCGCCGGTCCGGGGTGCAGGCGCCACCGCTCGGGCACCGATACCGGAACGGTACACGCAACGGCCGGGGCCGATCGACGGAATATCTTCCGCCGACCGGCCCCGATCGCGTGCTGTGTCGGTCAGACGCGCGGCTTCTCGCGCATCTCGTACGTCGCGATGACGTCGTCGACCTTGATGTCGTTGAAGTTGCCGAGGTTGATACCGCCCTCGAACCCTTCGCGGATCTCGGTGACGTCGTCCTTGAAGCGACGCAGACCCTCGATGTTGAGGTTCTCCGCGATGACCTTGCCGTCGCGGACCAGGCGCGCCTTGGTGTTGCGCTTGACCTCGCCGGAGCGGATGAGGACACCCGCGATGTTGCCCAGCTTGGACGACTTGAAGACCTCGCGGATCTCCGCCGTGCCCAGCTCGACCTCTTCGAACTCCGGCTTGAGCATGCCCTTGAGGGCCGCCTCGATCTCCTCGATCGCCTGGTAGATGACCGAGTAGTAGCGGACGTCCACGCCTTCGCGCTCGGCCATCTGCGCGGCACGACCGGCCGCACGGACGTTGAAGCCGATCACGATGGCGTCCGAGCCCATCGCCAGGTCGATGTCCGACTCCGTGACCGCACCGACGCCGCGGTGCAGGACCCGGATGTCGACCTCTTCGCCGACGTCGAGCTGGAGCAGGGAGGACTCGAGAGCCTCGACGGAACCAGACGCGTCACCCTTGATGATCAGGTTCAGCTGCTGGACCTCGCCGGCCTTGAGCACCTTGTCCAGGTCCTCGAGGGAGACGCGGCGGGTGCGCTTCGCGAACGCGGCGTTGCGCTCGCGGGCGGCCCGCTTCTCGGCGATCTGACGGGCGGTGCGGTCCTCGTCGACGACGAGGAAGTTGTCGCCCGCGCCCGGGACGTTGGTCAGGCCCAGGACCTGGACCGGCGTCGACGGACCCGCCTCAGCGACGTTGTTGCCGTTGTCGTCGAGCATGGCGCGCACTCGGCCGTAGGCGTCGCCCACGACCATCGTGTCGCCGACCCGCAGCGTTCCGCGCTGGACGAGGACCGTGGAGACGGCGCCTCGGCCGCGGTCGAGCCGGGACTCGATCGAGATGCCCTGCGCGTCCTGGTGCGGGTTGGCACGCAGGTCGAGCGAGGCGTCCGCGGTGAGGACCACGGCCTCCAGCAGGGAGTCGATGTGCAGACCCTGCTTGGCGGAGATGTCGACGAACATGGTGTCGCCGCCGTACTCCTCGGCCACCAGACCGTATTCGGTGAGCTGGCCGCGCACCTTGGTCGGGTCGGCGCCCTCGACGTCGATCTTGTTGACCGCGACGACGATCGGGACCTCGGCGGCCTTGGCGTGGTTGAGCGCCTCGACCGTCTGGGGCATGACGCCGTCGTTGGCGGCGACGACGAGGATCGCGATGTCCGTCGACCGGGCACCACGGGCACGCATGGCGGTGAACGCCTCGTGACCCGGGGTGTCGATGAACGTGATCTTGCGTTCCTCGGCGTTGACCTCGGTCGCGACCTGGTAGGCACCGATGTGCTGGGTGATGCCGCCGGCCTCGCCCGCGATGACGTTCGTCTTGCGGATCGCGTCGAGCAGTCGGGTCTTGCCGTGGTCGACGTGACCCATGACGGTGACGACCGGCGGACGGACCACGAGGTCCTCCTCGCCGCCCTCGTCCTCGCCGAACTCGATGTCGAAGGACTCGAGCAGCTCGCGGTCCTCCTCCTCCGGGCTGACGATCTGAACCGTGTAGTTCATCTCGCCCGCGAGGAGCTGGAGCGTCTCGTCGGAGACGGACTGCGTGGCCGTGACCATCTCGCCGAGGTTCATCATGACCGCGACGAGCGACGCCGGGTTGGCGTTGATCTTCTCCGCGAAGTCGGTGAGCGACGCACCGCGCGACAGGCGAATGGCTTCGCCGTTGCCGCGAGGCAGCATCACGCCGCCGACCGACGGGGCCTGCATGGCCTCGTACTCCTGGCGCCTCTGCCGCTTCGACTTGCGACCACGGCGCGCGGGACCGCCGGGACGGCCGAAGGCGCCCTGCGTGCCACCACGACCACCCGGACCACCGGGACGGCCACCGAAACCGGGACGGCCACCGCCGCCACCGAAGCCGCCGCCGCCACCGGGGCCACCGCCACCGGGACGACCGGCGAAACCGCCGCCGCCACCCGGACGGGCACCACCGGCGCCGCCACCGGGACGGCCGGCGAAGCCGCCGCCACCCGGACGACCGGCACCGGCACCGCCGGGACGACCGGCACCGCCGGGACCGCGACCGCCACCGGGACCACCGCCGGGGCGCGGACCCGCAGCGGGACGCTGCGGCATCATGCCCGGGTTGGGACGGGGGCCGCCGGGGCCGCCACCGGGACGGGGACCGCCCTGCGGACGGGGCATGCCGGACGGGCTCGGACGAGCCGCGCCACCGGGAGCCTGCGGACGCGGACCGCCGCCCTGGCCACCGGGTGCCTGCGGGCGGGGACCGGCGCCGGGGGCACCGGGACCGCCGGGACGCTGGCCGCCCTGCGGACGGGGCGACTGCGGACGGGACATGCCCGTCGAGCCGCTTGAGGTGAAGGGGTTGTTACCCGGACGCGGACCGGCCGGACGGGCACCGGGACGCGCACCGCCCTGACCACCGGAGCGCGGAGCGCCCTGGCCGCCGGGGCGGGACTGGCCCTGACCCGACGGCGCGGGACGGCCGCCGCTGGGCTTCGGGGAGGCGGGGCCGGGACGCGCGCCGGGGCGCGGAGCCTGCTGTCCCTGCTGACCCTGCTGAGCCGCGGGTGCCGGGGCCGGCGCCGACGGCGGAGCGGTGAACTCCGGCGTGGTGGGCGCGGCCGGGGCCGGACGCGGCGCCGGCTTGGGGCCAGGCGTGGGCCGCGGACCCGGAGCGGGTGCGGACGCCGCCGGGGCGGACGGCTGCTGCGCCGTCTCGGACCGGGGCGGGGCCGGCGGCCTGGGGGCAGCCGGACGTGCCGCCTGCGCCTGGGGCGCGGCGGGCCTGGGGGCGGCCTTGCGCGGGGCGGGCTTGCCGGCGGACTTGCCGTTGCCGCCCTGGAAGGCGTCGGTCAGCTTGCGTACTACGGGCGCTTCGATCGTCGAAGACGCCGAACGGACGAATTCACCGAGTTCCTGGAGCTTGGCCATGACGACCTTGCTCTCCACGCCGAACTCCTTGGCGAGTTCGTAGACCCGGACCTTAGCCACTTCACTCCTCTGAGGTCCGGGTTGCGTCCGGACCGTCGCTAGTTCATGGGCGTACTCATCGCGTACTCATCGAGTGCTCATCGCAATCTCGACCTGCTTTCGACTCGCGAGGTACCAGGCCGCACGGGGGGATCCGTACGGCAAGTTCTTACGGTGTCGCCTGCTCGGCGACGGTTGCCTGCTCGACGTATCGGCGCAACGCCTTTGTGTCGAGCGTTCCCGGTGCGCGCAGTGCCCGCGGGAACGCCCGGCGGCGTACCGCCTGGTCGAGACAGACCAGGGCGAGGTGCGAGTAGGCACCCCGGCCGGGCAGCGTACCGCGATGATCGGGGAGACACTCACCCTCGACCGCCACGATGCGCAGTAGATCCTGCTTGGCCGCTCGCTGCCTGCACCCCACACAGGTGCGTTCAGGGCATGCGCGGGCTCGCGTCCGGCCAGACACCGTCAAGTCTACCTCCCCGCGCCGACCTCACCCGTTCGGGGCAACAATCGAACACATGCTGCGCCATAACTGTCGTGATCTCAGCGACCGGCGGCTTGGATCTATTCCTCGCACCTGATCTTCGGAACCTCGGAACCGATCTTCGGAACCTCGGAACCGATCAGCTGATCTAGTCCTCGGACTGGTCCTGCTCCTCGGTGTCCGGCCTGATGTCGATCCGCCAGCCGGTGAGCCGGGCGGCGAGCCGGGCGTTCTGGCCCTCCTTGCCGATGGCCAGGGAGAGCTGGTAGTCGGGGACCGTCACCCGCGCGGAGCGGGCGGCGAGGTCCACCACCTCGACCTTGGAGACGCGGGCCGGGGAGAGCGCGTTGGCGACCATCTCGGCCGGGTCGTCCGACCAGTCGACGATGTCGATCTTCTCGCCGTTCAGCTCGCCCATCACGTTGCGCACCCGGCCGCCCATCGGGCCGATGCACGCGCCCTTGGCGTTCAGCCCCGACCGGGTGGAGCGGACCGCGATCTTGGTGCGGTGGCCGGCCTCGCGGGCGATGGCGGAGATCTCGACGGAGCCGTCGGCGATCTCGGGCACCTCGAGGGCGAACAGTTTCTTCACCAGATTGGGATGTGTGCGCGAGAGGGTCACCGACGGGCCGCGCACGCCCTTCGCCACCCGGACGACGTACGAGCGCAGCCGCATGCCGTGCTGGTAGGTCTCGCCCGGCACCTGCTCCTGCACCGGCAGGATGGCCTCCAGCTTGCCGATGTCGACCAGCACGTTCTTCGGGTCGCGGCCCTGCTGGACGACACCCATCACGATGTCGCCCTCGCGGCCGGCGTACTCACCGAGCGTCGCGTCGTCCTGGGCGTCGCGCAGCCGCTGGAGGATGACCTGCTTGGCGGTGGTCGCGGCGATGCGGCCGAAGTCCGACGGGGTGTCGTCGAACTCGCGCGGCTGCTGGTCCTCCTCCAGGTCCTCGGGGTCCTCCTTCGCCCACACGGTGACGTGCCCGCTGTCCCGGTTGAGCTCCACGCGCGCGCGGCGGCGGCTTCCTTCGGTGCGGTGGTAGGCGATGAGGAGGGCGGACTCGATCGCCTCGACCAACAGGTCGAAGGAGATCTCCTTCTCCCGCACCAAGCCCCGCAGGGCGCTCATGTCGATGTCCACGGCTACGCCTCCTCTTCCTTGTCGTCGTTGTCGTTCTTGTCCTTGCGGTTGAACTCGACCTGCACGCGTGCCTTGTCGATGTCCGCGAGGGCGAGGCGCCTGGCGGTGGGCTTGCGCCCCTTCACGCCGGGCACCTCGACGTCGAGCGCGTCGTCGTCGGGGTCGACGGCCAGGATCCTGGCCACCAGCTCGGCGCCGTCGGTCAGTTGGAACTTCACCAGTCGGTCCACGGCGCGCCGGTAGTGGCGGTGCTCCTCGAGGAGCCGCTCCGCGCCCGGGGTGCCGACCTCCAGCGTGTACTCGCCGTCGCCCATCGCGTCGGTCTCGTCGAGCTTCGCCGAGAGCGCGCGGCTCACATCGGCGATCCGGTCGAGGTCCGCGCCGTCGTCCGAGTCGACGACCACCCGCAGCACCCGCTTGCGCCCGACCGAGTCCACCGCGACCTCTTCGAGATCCAGTCCCTGGGAGCCGACGAGCGGTTCCAGCAGTGCTCGCAGCCTCTCGCTCTGGGTGGTGCTCATCCGGGTGACTCCTCGGCCGCGTGTGCTGTTGTGGGATGGTCGCGTGTCTGGTCAAAGGGTATCCGGTCGCAGGGTGTGTTGCCGTCCACCCCGGGGACGTGCGGTGCCGATGAGCGGCGATCGGCGGGGGCGCGGGTACGGTGATCACGGCGGGCCGCCCTTCCCCGCCCGTATGTTCGTACGAGCCCCGAGGACGCCTGCCGTGCCGTACCCCTCACCGCCGCGCACCCTCGCGGGTCCGCGCAGAAGATCCGTGCTCGCCGCGGCCGTCGGGGCCGCCCTGCTGGCGGGCTGCTCGTCGGGCCCCGACGGCGACGACGAGAGCACGGACGGCAGTTCGGCCGCCCTGCGGGCGCAGGAGCGCGCCGCCCGGGACAGCGTGGCGCTGCGGGAGCGGTACGACGCGACGATCGCCGCGTTCCCCGCGCTCGCGGTGCGGCTGGCGCCGCTGCGGGCCGAGGTCGACCGGCACGCACGGGCGTTCGGCTGGACACCGCACAGCGGCGGCGGGCGGACCCCGGACGCGGGAGGCACGGAGGCGACCCGCACGCCGTCCGCCCCCTCGTCGGTGGCCCCGGTGTCGCCCTCCCCGTCCGCCGGGACCGAGAAGGATGCCCTCGCCGCGCTCGCCGGTGCCGAACGGACCCTGGCCGAGCGGCGGACCGCGGCTCTCCAGGACGTTCCCGGCGAACCGGCCCGGCTGCTTGCGTCGGTGGCGGCGGCCGGGGCGGCGCACGTGTATCTGCTGACGGAGAGCGGGAACGCGAAGTGAACACGGCGAACGAGCGGACGGAGGGCGGCCGGTGAGCGACCGCGACCAGCGGGTGCTGACGGCGTTGCAGGCGGCGCTGGGCGCCGAGCACGCGGCGGTGTACGGATACGGCGTGGTCGGCGGGCAGGTCAGGGCCGCGCAGCGCTCCGAGGCCCGGCAGGCGTACGAGGCGCACCGGGCCAGGCGGGACGCGCTGGCGCGTCAGGTGCGGGACCTCGGCGGTACGCCGGTGGCCGCCTCGGCCGGGTACGCGCTGCCGTTCGCGGTGAGCGACTCGGACGGCGCGGTGCGGCTGGCCGCCGAGTTGGAGGACCGGGTGGCCGGGGTTTACTCGGACCTGGTGCGGGCGTCGTCGGGCGAGAGGCGGCGCGCCGCGGCCGAGGGGCTGCGGGAGGCCGCGGTGCGGGCGGTGCGCTGGCGCGGGGAGAGCGTAGCCTTCCCTGGGCTGGCCGAACGGGCGTCCGCAGGCGCGGCCCCGGCGACCCCGAAGGGGTGACGCGCGCGCCGTCGTGAGCCTCTGCGCCGGCGGCGGACCGCCGGACGAAGCGCCCCCGGCCGGGGAAACGACACGAAGGGAACGACTCGCGCATGGCTTTCGAACCGCCCAGACGGCTGCTCCGGGCGCTCGGGGAGACGGCGGCGCCCGAGGGTGACGACTGGCTGGCGAGGCTGCCCGGCACGGCGCAACACGCGGTCGAGCGGCGCGGGTCGACGGTGGAGCGGGTGCAGGCGCCCGGCGGACGGAGCAGCCTGGTGGTGCTGGTGCGCCTCGCCGACGGCACCCCCGCCGTGCTGAAGCTGGCGCCGCCGCGGGCTCGCCCGGAGAGCGAGCGGGCCGCGCTGGCGCACTGGGCGGGGCGCGGTGCCGTGCGGCTGCTCGAACCGTTCGAGGCCGAGGGCGAGCTGCTCCTCGAACGGCTGCACCCGGACGTCTCGGTGCGGTCGCTGCCGGAGGCGCGGGCGCTGCTGGAGGCGGCCGGGACGCTGCGCAGGCTGTGGGTGGAGCCGCCGGCCGACCACTCCTTCGAGACGGTGGCCGAGCGCACCGGCCGGCAGGCCGCGGCGATGCTGGCCACCGCGGGGGCGCGTCCCGAGGTGGCGCAGTTGGTCGACGCGGCGCTGATGGCCCGCGACGAGCTGCTCCTCGTCGAACAGGAACGGCGGCTGCTGCACGGGACGTTCCGGCAGAGCAAGGTGCTCGCGGGTGAGCGTTCGCCGTGGCTCGCGGTGGGCCCCGATCCGGTGGTCGGGGAGTGCGCGTTCGACCTGGCGCGGCTGGTGCGCGACCGGGTGGAGGACCTGATCGCGGTGCCGTCCGGCGCGTCGACGGCGAGACGGCGGGTGAAGCGCCTGGCGGAGTCCCTCGACGTGGACCAGGACCGGCTGCGGGGCTGGGCGCTGTTCCGGGCGGT
The DNA here is from genome assembly GCF_005222485.1 of Streptomyces griseoviridis. Lineage (NCBI taxonomy): Bacteria > Bacillati > Actinomycetota > Actinomycetes > Kitasatosporales > Streptomycetaceae > Streptomyces > Streptomyces griseoviridis. The sequence goes on along the minus strand of NZ_CP029078.1, from coordinate 6,353,889 downwards.
GGAGTCGGGGGTGCGGGCGCTGCGGGTGGGCCGCCCCAAGGACGCGGAACTCCTGCTGGAGTTCGCCGGGTGGCTGTAGCCGGGTGGCTCTAGGGGGTCTCCGGCCGACGGTCCCCCGGGGCCGGGTGCCCGCGCGTCCGAACGGGGCTCCCGGCGGGGCGAGTTGCCGGTCACGGCCGTTCCCCTCCCGCGTGACGCCGGGTCACGTACCGCGGTCGGGGAACGGCTTGAGCGGCGTCGGTGAGGCGCCGGCGCGCGCCTCGGAAGGACGCTCCGCGCGGTCGGTCAGAGGGCGGAGAGGCGGGCGAGCGCCTCGTCCACCGTCAGTTCCTCGCGCTCGCCGGTCCTGCGGTCCTTCAGCTCAAGGACGCCCTCGGCGGAGCGGCGGCCCGCGACCAGGATGTGCGGGACGCCGATGAGTTCCGCGTCGGTGAACTTGACGCCGGGCGAGACCCCGGCGCGGTCGTCGACCAGGACCCGCAGGCCGGCCTCGCGGAGCTTCTCCGAGACGTCCAGGGCGAGTTCGGTCTGGACGGCCTTGCCCGCGGCGACCACATGGACGTCGGCCGGGGCGACCTCGCGGGGCCAGACCAGCCCGTGCTCGTCGGCGGTCTGCTCGGCGAGGGCCGCGACCGCGCGGGAGACGCCGATGCCGTAGGAGCCCATGGTGACGCGGACCGGCTTGCCCTGCCGGCCGAGGACGTCGAGCTTGAGGGCGTCGGCGTACTTGCGGCCGAGCTGGAAGATGTGGCCGATCTCGATGGCGCGGTCCAGCGTGAGGCCGGTGCCGCACTTCGGGCAGGGGTCGCCCTCCTGGACGACGACGACGTCGATGTACGTGTCGACGTCGAAGTCGCGGCCGGCGACGACGTTCTTCGCGTGGGTGCCCGCCTTGTTCGCGCCCGTGATCCAGGAGGTGCCGGGGGCGATCCGCGGGTCGGCGATGTAGGTGACCTTCTCCAGGCCCTGCGGTCCGACGTAGCCGCGCACCAGGTCGGGGCGGCCGGTGAAGTCCTCGGCGGTGACCAGCTCGACGGCGGCCGGGGCGAAGTGCGCCTCCACCTTGTCGAGGTCGACCTCGCGGTCGCCGGGGACGCCGACGGCGACGATCTCGCCGTCCACCTTCACCAGGAGGTTCTTCAGGGTGGCGGAGGCGGGGACGTCGAGGAAGGCGGCGAGGGACTCGATGGTCGGGGTGTCGGGGGTGGCCAGCTCCTCGACGGCGGGCACGGCGGACGCGTCGACCGGGGCGAGCGGGTAGGTGATCGCCTCGGTGTTGGCGGCGAAGTCGCAGTGCGGGCAGTCCGCGAAGGTGTCCTCGCCCGCCGCGGCGGGGGCCAGGAACTCCTCCGACTTGGAGCCGCCCATGGCGCCCGCGGTGGCCGCGCAGATGCGGTAGTCGAGGCCGAGGCGCTCGAAGATCCGCTGGTAGGCCGCGCGGTGCAGGGCGTAGGAGTGGGCGAGGCCCTCGTCCTCGGTGTCGAAGGAGTAGGAGTCCTTCATGAGGAACTCGCGGCCGCGCAGGATGCCGGCCCGGGGGCGGGCCTCGTCACGGTACTTGTGCTGGATCTGGTAGAGGATGACCGGCAGGTCCTTGTAGGACGACGCCTGGTCCTTCACCAGCTGGGTGAAGATCTCCTCGTGGGTGGGGCCGAGGAGGTAGTCGCCGCCCTTGCGGTCCTGGAGGCGGAACAGCTCGGGGCCGTACTCCTCCCAGCGGCCGGTCGCCTCGTAGGGCTCGCGCGGCAGCAGGGCGGGGAGCAGCACCTCCTGGGCGCCGATGGCGTCCATCTCCTCGCGGACGATGCGCTCGATGTTGGCGAGCACCCGCTTGCCCAGCGGCAGCCAGCTCCAGAGGCCGGCCGCGGTGCGGCGGACGTACCCGGCGCGGACGAGCAGCTTGTGGCTGAGGACCTCGGCGTCGGCCGGGTCGTCGCGCAGCGTCTTCGCCATCAAACGGGACATGCGCTGGACCGGTGCGTTCGCCATGGTTCTCGTACTCCTGCCGGGAAAGGGTGATGGCTAGGAGGTTAGCCGGGGCCGCTGTGCGGGTGGAAATCGGTCACCGGCGGCGCAGCGGGAGGGGGGCGCCCATCACGGCGTAGGGCCGCGGGGCGCTCGGGAACAGCACCCTGCGGGCGAGGTCCTGGTAGCCGAGGGAGTGGTAGAGGCCGCGGGCCGGGCTCTCGATGTCGATGGCCGACAGGATCGAGCGGGGCTCGGTGGCGCTGTCGGTGATGCGGGTGATGAGGGCGCGGCCGACGCCCCGGTTCTGGTGGTGGGGGTGGACGTGGAGTTCGGTGATGACGAAGGAGTCGTCGAGCCAGCCGTCGAGGTCCTGGGCGCGGAGGTAGGGCTCGACGACGGTGGACCACCAGTGGCCGCGGTCGTTGGGCATGCCGTACACGAAGCCGACGAGACGGCCGCCCTCGGTGGCGCCCAGGGCGCGGGCGCCCGGGTAGGTCATGTGGCGCAGGACGATCTGGCGGCGCACGGCCACTTCGTCGGAGCCGAGGCCGAACGCGACGGCCTGGACGGCGAGGGCCTCGTCGACGTGGGCGGACAGGTCGAGGGGGCCGATGACGAGGTCCATGCGGGGAGGGTACAGGGGTAGCGGCCCCGGCGTCGGACGGGGCGTCGGACGGGACGTTCCGCGACGACGGGCGGCGCGGACGGCGGGGGCGGCGCCTTCGAGGAGCGGGGGCTGCGCGGGCGGCGCCTTCGGGGAGCGGGGGCTGCGCGGGCGGCGCCTCCGGGGAGCGGGGGCTGCGCGGGCGGCCCCTCCGGGGAGCGGGGGCTGCGCGGGCGGCCCCTCCGGGAGCAGGGGGCTGCGCGGTCGGCGACTCCGGGGAGCGGGGGGGCGCGGGCGCGGCCGTTCTCCGTGCCGGGGGGGGCGCGCGAAGCCGTGTGCCCTTGGAACGGCACGCCCCTCGGCCCCTGAAGACGGGCTCCCCTTCAGAACACCGGGCACCAATTCCCCGGAGGCGGGTTCGCCCCCAGAACAGCCCGCCGCTGATCCCCGGAGCCGGGCTCGCCCCTAGAACAGCACGCTCGTGAACGCGCCGATCTCCTGGAAGCCGACCCGGCGGTAGGTGCGCCTGGCCGCGGTGTTGAAGTCGTTGACGTAGAGGCTGGCCACGGGTGCGACGTCGGCGAGGGCGTAGCGCAGGACGGCCGCCATGCCGGGGGCGGCGTACCCCTGGCCCCGGTACTCGGGGGCCACCCAGACGCCCTGGATCTGGCAGGCGCGCGCGGTGGCGGCGCCGATCTCGGCCTTGAAGACGACCTTGCCGCGGTCGTCGACGCGGGCGAAGGAGCGTCCCGAGCCGACCAGTTCGGCGACCCTGGCCTGGTAGAGCAGGCCGCCGTCCCCTGCCATCGGGGAGACGCCGACCTCCTCGGTGAACATCGCCACGCAGGCCGGCATGATCGTCTCCATCTCGTCCTTGCGGATGCGACGGACGTACGGGTCGGGGGCGATGTCGGCGGGCATCCGGTCGGTGACCATGAGGGGCTGGTGGCCGCGGACCTCGCGGGCCGGGCCCCAGCTGGGTTCGAGGAGACGCCAGAGCTGGGTGGTGGGTCCGGCGGGTCCGACGATGGAGGAGCAGCGGCGGCCGGCCCGACGGGCCCGGTCGGCGAAGGCGCGCACGGCGCGCGGGGTGGCGCAGATCGGGACGAGGTTGGCGCCCGCGTAGCAGAGCGACGTCAGCATGCCGTCCTCGTAGAAGCCCCACATCTCGCCGCCGAGTCGCCAGGGGTCGAGCCCGGCGACCTGGACCCGGGAGGTCACGAAGGCATTCGTGACCGGCTCGCGGTCGAGGATGGCGAGCGCGGCGTCAAGGTCGCTCGGTTCGAGCACCCGGGAGGTGGTCTGGGTCAACACGTGCGGGGCCTCACCCTGGGGTTCTGCTGATCTCCGCACTGTACCCGCCGAATTTGTGCGGCGCCGCCCCCTGTGGAAGGGCTGGTCGAGGGCGGCCTGATCAAGCGGGTGGGGCGCCGTCGAGCCGTTCCCTGAGGTCGCGTACTTCGGAGCTGAGATCGGTGACCAGCCGGTGCAGGGCCCGGACGGCGACGCCATCCCCGTCGTCCGGGGAGATCGTCCTGAGCCGGCCGGCGCCGTTCTCGTGCCGTAGAGGGTCAACTGGTCCGGCTCGTGCCGCTGTTCGTCGCCTGCCGGCAGGCGCCGGCGCGGGACGAGGCGGCGCGGGTCTCGGTGTTCCGGCTGTTCACCGGGGCGGCCGGGGCCGGGCGGCGGAACGGGCCGCGGGCGCGGGACGTGGGCCGGGCGGACGGGGGTCCGCCCGGCGGGGGCCGGAACGGGCCGGATCCCCCGGGGACCCGGCCGGCGGGGCTTCGTCAGCCGGCGACCGCCACCGACGGCTCGCCCGAGGTGATGCCGTCGGCCTCCATCTGCGCGGCCAGTTTCATGGCCTCCTCGATGAGGGTCTCCACGATCTTCGACTCGGGGACGGTCTTGATGACCTCGCCCTTGACGAAGATCTGGCCCTTGCCGTTGCCGGAGGCGACGCCGAGGTCGGCCTCGCGGGCCTCGCCCGGACCGTTGACGACGCAGCCCATGACGGCGACCCGGAGCGGGACCTCCATGCCGGTCAGGCCGGCGGTGACCTCTTCGGCGAGCTTGTAGACGTCGACCTGGGCGCGGCCGCAGGACGGGCAGGAGACGATCTCCAGGCCGCGCTGCTTGAGGTTGAGGGACTCCAGGATCTGGATGCCGACCTTGACCTCCTCGGCGGGCGGCGCCGAGAGGGAGACGCGGATGGTGTCGCCGATGCCCTGGGAGAGCAGGGCGCCGAAGGCGACGGCCGACTTGATGGTGCCCTGGAAGGCCGGGCCCGCCTCGGTGACGCCGAGGTGGAGGGGGTAGTCGGACTGGGCGGCGAGCTGCTTGTACGCCTCGATCATGATGACCGGGTCGTTGTGCTTCACCGAGATCTTGATGTCCCGGAAGCCGTGCTCCTCGAAGAGGGACGCCTCCCACAGCGCCGACTCGACGAGCGCCTCCGGGGTGGCCTTGCCGTACTTCTGGAGCAGGCGCCGGTCGAGGGAGCCGGCGTTGACGCCGATGCGGATCGGCGTGCCGTGGTCCTTGGCGGCGCCCGCGATCTCCTTGACCTTGTCGTCGAACTGCTTGATGTTGCCCGGGTTGACGCGGACGGCGGCGCAGCCGGCCTCGATCGCCGCGAACACGTACTTCGGCTGGAAGTGGATGTCGGCGATGACCGGGATCTGCGACTTGCGGGCGATCGTCGACAGGGCGTCCGCGTCGTCCTGCGTCGGGCAGGCCACCCGCACGATCTGGCAGCCGGAGGCGGTCAGCTCGGCGATCTGCTGGAGGGTGGCGCCGATGTCGGAGGTGCGGGTCGTGGTCATCGACTGGACGGAGACCGGGGCGTCGCCGCCCACCGCCACGGAGCCGACCTGGATCTGCCGGCTCTTCCGGCGCTCGGCGAGCCGGGTCGGGACGGACGGCATGCCGAGAGAAATCGCAGTCATCTGCTGTGCAACCCCAAGTCGTGGATCAGGCTCCGGTCCCGCGGTCATCGGGCTCCAGGCTTCGAGATTACGACACATGGCTTGGCCCGAGCACATCACAGCGGGAAACCCACCCGACGGGGGCGGCCCGGCACCGAGGGTGCCGGGCCGCCGTGAACCGGGGGTGTCCGGGAGGGGAACCGCGTGGATCGCGCGATCGCGCGATCACGCGACCCCCGCGACCCACGCGGTGACCGCGGTCACCGGATCATGAGATCCGTACCGGGTTCACCACGTCCGCGATCATCACCAGGATGGTGAAGCAGACGAAGATCCCGGCGACGACGTAGGCGACCGGCATCAGCTTCGCCACGTCGAAGGGGCCGGGGTCGGGGCGGCGCAGCAGCTTCGCGAGGTTGCGGCGCAGCCCTTCCCAGAGGGCGCCGGCGATGTGGCCGCCGTCCAGCGGGAGCAGCGGGAGCATGTTGAAGAGGAACAGCGAGAGGTTGAAGCCGGCGACCAGCATGACGAACATCGCGAGCTGCTGGCTGGCGGGGATGTCGAGGGTGAAGATCTCACCGCCGACGCGGGCCGCGCCGACCACGCCCATCGGGGAGTCAGCCGCCCGCTTGCCGTCGCCGAAGGCGGCGTCCCAGAGGGCGGGGATCTTGCCGGGGAGCGCCACGATGGAGTCGACGGCGTCGCCGACGCGGTCGCTCATCCAGGTCACGGAGTCGCCGAAGTCCTGGCGGACGATGCCGGTGGCGGCGCTGAAGCCGAGGAAGCCGGCCTTGACGTACTGGCCCTGGACGATGGCGCCGCTTGAGTCCTTCTTGGCGACCTGGTTGGTGGCGATGGTCGCGTGCAGGGTGAGGTCCTTGCCGTCGCGCTGGACGACGATCGGGACGTCCTTGCCGGGGTTGGCGCGGATCAGGTCGGAGAGCCTGTCCCAGTCCTGGGTCCTCACCCCGCCGAAGGAGACGATCTTGTCGCCCGCCTTGAGTCCGGCGGCGGCGGCCGGGGAGGCGGCGTCGCCCGTCCGGCAGCTGTCGCGGTTCTCGCTCTGCGCGATGACGCACTGGGAGACGGAGCTGACGGTGGTGGTCTGCTGGGAGACGCCGAAGCCCATGAGGACGGTGAAGAACAGCGCCACCGCGAGGATCAGGTTCATGAAGGGGCCCGCGAACATCACGATGACCCGTTTCCACGGGGCGCGGGTGTAGAAGAGGCGGGTCTCGTCGCCGGGGCGCAGTTCCTCGAAGGCGGCCGAGCGGGCGTCCTCGATCATGCCGCGCCAGGGCGAGGTGGAGCGGGCCTCCAGGCGGCCGTCGGGGCCGGGCGGGAACATGCCGATCATGCGGATGTAGCCGCCGAGCGGGACGGCCTTGATGCCGTACTCGGTGTCGCCCTTGGTGCGGGAGAAGATCGTCGGGCCGAAGCCGACCATGTACTGCGGGACCCGGATGCCGAAGAGTTTCGCCGTGGACAGGTGGCCCAGTTCGTGCCAGGCGATCGAGACCAGCAGGCCGAACGCGAAGACGACTATGCCGAGGATCATCATCAAGGACGTCATGCACGCGCCTCCGCGGTCGCCGTCTGCGCTGTCAGTTCCCTGGCACGGGCTCGTGCCCAGGTCTCCGCTTCGAGGACGTCCTGAACGGTGAGCGAGGTTCCCGGGTCCGGGGTGCCGTGTTCCTCGACCACCCGGGTCACGGTGTCCATGATCCCGTTGAACGGCAGCGCGCCGGCGCGGAAGGCCTCGACGCACTCCTCGTTGGCGGCATTGAACACCGCCGGGGCGGTCCCCGCGAGCCCGCCCACGTGCCGGGCGAGGCTCACCGAGGGGAACGCCTCGTCGTCGAGCGGGAAGAACTCCCACGTCGACGCCTTGCTCCAGTCGAACGCGGGGGCCGCGTCCGGTACCCGTTCGGGCCAGCCGAGGCCGATGGCGATCGGGCCGCCCATGTCGGGGGGCGTCGCCTGGGCCAGTGTCGATCCGTCCGTGAACTCAACCATCGAGTGGACATACGACTGGGGATGCACGACCACCTCAATGCGGTCGAAGGGAATGTCGTAGAGGAGGTGCGCCTCGATCACCTCCAGCCCCTTGTTGACGAGGGTCGCGGAGTTGATGGTGATCACCGGGCCCATCGCCCAGGTGGGGTGGGCGAGGGCTTCCTCGACGGTGACCCGCGCGAGGTCGGCCCTGGTGCGGCCGCGGAAGGGGCCGCCCGACGCGGTGACGACGAGTTTGCGGACGTCGGCGCGGGTGCCGGCGGCGAGCGCCTGGAAGAGGGCCGCGTGCTCGGAGTCGACCGGGATGATCTGGCCCGGCTCGGCCAGCGCCTTGACCAGCGGGCCGCCCACGATGAGCGACTCCTTGTTGGCGAGCGCGAGGGTGTGGCCCGCGGTCAGCGCGGCGAGGGTGGGGGCGAGGCCGATGGAGCCGGTGATGCCGTTGAGCACGGTGTGGCAGGGGGAGCCGGCCAGGTCGGTGGAGGCGTCCTGGCCCACGAGGATCTCGGGGAGCGGCTCGCCCGTGCCGTAGCGCGCGGAGAGCGCCTCGCGCAGGGCAGGTACGGCGCTCTCCCGGGCGACGGCGACGGTCCGCACCCGCAGCCGGTGGGCCTGCTCGGCCAGCAGGGAGACCCGCCCGCCGTCGGCGGAGATGCCACAGACCGTGAAGCGGTCGGGGTTGCGCAGCACGAGGTCGATGGCCTGGGTGCCGATCGACCCGGTGGATCCGAGGATCACGAGATCCTTGGGGCCGCCGCCCGCCACGGGATCGTAGACGACGTGGGGGTCGGCGAGGGGTGCTGGACTGTCGCTCATTCCCCCATTGTTGCCGTATCGGGAGGGTGGCGGGACAGGGCGTCCCTCGGGCGGGTGGCTTGTCGCTCCTTGGGTCGATTGCAGGGAAAACCTCCTTTGTGAAACCCAGGTGAAGATCATGTGGTAACACTTCTCTCACCGGTCGGTGGACGATCGACCGGCGAACGGACATCCGGGGGGATCTCCATGCGCATGCGCGCCGCTCTGCCCGCTCTCGCGGGCGCCGCCGTCCTGACCGGCACCCTGCTCAGCTCACCCGCCGAAGCCGCCGGCGGGGTCGTCATCCACCACGTCTGGTTCGACAGCCCGGGTCCTGACGACCGGTCGAACAAGAGCCTGAACGCGGAGTGGGTGCAGATCAAGAACACCAGCCGCTCCGCGATCACACTGAAGGGCTGGGTCCTCAAGGACGCCTCGAACCACCGCTACACCTTCAAGAACATCAAGATCGGCGCTGGCAAGACCCTGAAGGTACGGACCGGCAAGGGCTCGGACACCGCGTCGAACACGTTCCAGAACCGGGCCGCGTACGTCTGGAACAACACCAGCGACACGGCGACGCTGCTCAAGGCGAGCGGCGGCAAGGCCGACTCCTGCTCCTGGACGACGCGGGACCCCAGCGACACGTACTGCTGACGGCACCCGCCGCCGGGGGCGTTCACCGGATCGTGCGGTGCGCGTTCTCCTTCTCGGAGGGCCCTGGGTCGGTCGCCGCGATCCACGGGCCCTCCCCCGAGGGGTCGACGATGCCGTCCTCCAGCCAGCTGTAGGTGCCCGCGAGGACACCCTTGACGACTGTGCGGTCCAGATCGTCGGTGTTGGTCCACAGCCGTCCGAAGAGTTCCTCGATCCGGATGCGGGCCTGGCGGCAGAAGGCGTCGGCGAGTTGGTACGCCTCGCGACCGTGGTCGCCCCGGGAGCGCAGGAGTTCGGCCCGTACGCAGGCCGCGCTCATCGCGAACAGCTCCGCGCCGATGTCGACGATCCGGCCGAGGAAGCCCTGCTTGGTCTCCATCCGGCCCTGCCAGCGGGACATCCCGTAGAAGGTGGCGCGGGCCAGTCTGCGGGCGGTGCGCTCGACGTAGCGCAACTGCTTGGAGAGGTCCACCTCGCGGCGGAACTCCGGGTAGGCGCCCGGTAGTTGGCCCTGCCCCGCGACGAGCTTGGGCAGCCACCTGGCGTAGAAGACCCCGGCGCTCGCGCCCGCCTTCGCCTTGTCCTGGAGGGTCGCCTCGGGGTCGATGAGGTTCCCGGCCACGGCGAGGTGGGCGTCGACGGCCTCCCGCGCGATCAGCAGATGCATGATCTCGGTGGAGCCCTCGAAGATGCGGTTGATGCGCAGGTCCCGCAGGAGCTGCTCGGCGGGGACCGCCCGTTCGCCGCGGGCCGCGAGGGAGGCCGCGGTCTCGAAGCCGCGCCCGCCGCGGAGCTGGACCAGGTCGTCCGCCATCCGCCAGCCCATCTCGGAGGCGTAGAGCTTGGCGAGCGCGCCCTCGATGCGGATGTCGTTGCGGTCCTCGTCGGCCATCTGGCTCGACAGGTCGAGGACGGCTTCGAGGGCGAAGGTGGTGGCGGCGATGAAGGAGATCTTCGCGCCGACCGCCTCGTGGTGGGCGAGCGGCTTGCCCCACTGCTCGCGGGCCGCCGACCACTCGCGGGCGATCTTCAGACACCACTTGCCCGCCGCCACGCAGGACGCGGGCAGCGAGAGCCTGCCGGTGTTGAGAGTGGTCAGGGCGATCTTCAGGCCCGCGCCCTCGGGGCCGATCCGGTGCGCGGCCGGGACCCTGACCCGGTGGAAGCGGGTGACGCCGTTCTCGATGCCGCGCAGGCCCATGAAGGCGTTGCGGTTCTCGACGGTGATGCCGGGCGAGTCGGCCTCCACGACGAAGGCGGTGATGCCGCCCCTGTGGCCCGCGCTCCTGGGCACCCTGGCCATCACCACCAGCAGGTCGGCGACGACGCCGTTGGTGGTCCACAGCTTCACGCCGTCGAGGAGGTAGTCGTCGCCGTCGGGGACCGCGCTCGCGGCCAGGCGGGCCGGGTCGGAGCCGACGTCGGGCTCGGTGAGCAGGAAGGCGCTGATGTCGGTGCGGGCGCAGCGGGGCAGGAAGGCCCGCTTCTGCTCGTCGGTGCCGAACAGCTTCACGGGCTGCGGCACGCCGATCGACTGGTGGGCCGAGAGCAGCACGCCGACCGCGGGCGAGGCCGAGCCGACCAGGGCGAGCGCCTTGTTGTAGTACACCTGGGTGAGGCCGAGGCCGCCGTACTCGGGGGCGATCTTCATGCCGAGGGCGCCGAGTTCCTTGAGTCCCGCGACCACCTCGTCGGGGATGCGCGCCTCGCGCTCGATGAGGGCGCCGTCGATGCGTGTCTCGCAGAAGGCGCGCAGCCGGGCGAGGAACTCCTCGCCGCGTCCGACGTCCTCGGCGGCGGGGGTGGGGTGCGGGTGGACCAGGTCGAGCCGGAAGCGGCCGAGGAAGAGTTCCTTGGCGAAGCTCGGCTTGCGCCACTCCTGGTCGCGGGCCGCCTCGGCCACCTCGCGGGCCTCGCGCTCGGAGACGGTGGGCTTGCTGCTGGGTGGTGCGGACATGGGTCCACCTCGTCGCGGATCGGGATCATGGTCCTGTTTGACTACCGACGGGTGCTACCTGAACGTATGTACCTGATCCCGGACGGGGCCACCACCCCGCGCGCAGCCGTTCGGCCCAGCGGCCGGCCGCCCCGGACGGGCGGGCGGGACGGGCGCGCGGGACGGGCGTGACGAGAACCGGCCGGGCGGAGCGCCCGGTAACCGGTTCGCCGGTCGCCGGTCGCCGGTTCGCCGGTTCGCCGGGAATTGGTGTCGAAGCGCTTCGACACCCTATGGACACCCTCTCGGCGGGAAGCTACTGTCGAACCACCCTCACCTGCCCCTGTACACCTTGCGCACTGTCGAAGCGCTTCACACCGCTGGGAGAGCTGGATGGTCACCCTCGCCGAGGTCGCCCAGCACGCCGGAGTCTCGGCGAGCACGGTGAGCTATGTCCTCAGCGGCAAGCGGTCCATCTCCACGACCACCCGGCTGCGGGTGGAGGAGAGCATCAAGGAGCTCGGCTACCACCCGAACGCCGGGGCGCGGGCGCTGGCCAGCAGCCGGTCCAACATCATCGCGCTGATGGTGCCGCTGCGCACCGACATGTACGTGCCGGTGATGATGGAGATCGCCATCGCGGTCGCCACCACGGCCCGCACCCACGGCTACGACGTCCTGCTGCTCACCGGCGAGGAGGGCCCGGACGCGGTCCGCCGGGTCACCGGCAGCGGCCTGGCCGACGCGATGATCCTGATGGACGTCGAACTCGACGACGAGCGGCTGCCGTTGCTGCGCGGCGGCGGCACCCTGGGCCGAGCGGGGGCGAGGCCGGGGGACGAGCAGCCGTCGGTGCTGATCGGGCTGCCGGCCGACACCACGGGGCTCACCTGCGTCGATCTCGACTTCCGGGCGACGGGCGCGCTCTGCGTCGAGCATCTGGCGCTGCTCGGCCACCGTGACATCGCTGTCATCGGCGAGGCACCCGCCGTCTACGAGCGGCACACCGGCTTCGCCGAACGCACCCTGGACGGACTCAGGTCCCGGGCACGGGAGTTGGGCATCCGGCTGCTGCACAGGCCGTGCGAGGGCGGCTACGCCGCGATGGCCGCGACCCTCGCCCGGGTGCTGGACGAACGGCCGGGCACCACCGGGTTCGTGGTGCAGAACGAGTCGGCGGTGGAGCCGCTGCTCGCCCTGCTGCGCCAGCAGGGCAGGGCGGTGCCCGAGGACGTGTCGGTGGTCGCCATCTGCCCGGAGCAGGTCGCCGTGCAGGCGTCCGTGCGGCTGACGTCCGTCGCCATCCCCGCCCAGGAGATGGGCCGCAGCGCCGTCGAACAGCTGATGGCCAAGCTCGACGGCCGCGACCTCGACGATGTCGTGCTGATCGCACCCGAGTTGACGGTCAGGGCGAGCACGGGTCCGGCGCCCGCCGGCGCCCCCGCCTGACGTCCGCGCACCGCCCCGCACCCTCCCCCGACCTTCCGCGCACCGCCCCCGCGCCCTCCGGGGCACCCCCCTGTCTCCACGTCATCAGGAGCACCCCACGTGAATCAGCCTGCCTCGCACCAGTCCAGGGGCACGGTCAGCCTGGCGCAGTCGTCGCCCACCGTCGGCACCTTCCGCGAGCGGGACGGCGCGCTGGAGTGGAGCGGCCGTCAGGAGACCGTGCGGATCCAGCCGTGGGGCCCGGACGCGGTCCGGGTCAGGGCCCGCCTCGGCGGCCCCCTCCTGGAGAACCTGCCCGGCGCGCTGCTCGACACCCCGCCGCCGGCCTCGTCGAGCGTCAAGACCGGCGCGGGGCACGGTCGGTTGACGGTCGGCGCGCTCACCGTGGAGGTGGACGCCGAGGGGCAGCTCCGGTTCCTGCGCACCGCCGACGGCTCGGAGCTGCTCGCCGAGCAGCGCGCCCACTTCTGGTGGCCCGGCCCGCGCCTCTACACCCCGGTCGGGGGCGGCAGCCACCGCCTGGAGCAGCGGTTCGCCGCCTACGACGACGAGAAGCTGTACGGCCTCGGCCAGCACCAGCACGGGCGGCTCGACCAGAAGGGGCTGGTGGTCGACCTGGTGCAGCGCAACGCCGAGATCACCGTCCCGGTGCTCTCCTCCAGCCGCGGCTACACCCTGCTGTGGAACAACCCGGCGATCGGCCGGGTGGAGCTGGCGGGCAACGGCACCCGCTGGGTGGCCGACTCGGCCCGGCAGATCGACTACTGGATCACCGCGGGCGCCCCGGCCGACGGGCAGCGCCGCTACAGCGCGGTCACCGGGCGCACCCCGATGCTGCCCGCGTGGGCGGCCGGGTTCTGGCAGTGCAAGCTGCGCTACCGCACCCAGGACGAACTCCTCGCCGTGGCACGGGAGTACAAGCGGCGCGGACTGCCGATCTCGGCGATCGTCTGCGACTTCTTCCACTGGACGCATCTGGGCGAGTGGAAGTTCGACCCCGCCGAGTGGCCCGACCCGGCGGCGATGGTGCGCGAACTCGACGAGCTGGGCATCACGTTGGTGGTGAGCGTGTGGCCGTCGGTGTCGCCGCTCAGCGAGAACCATCAACTGATGGAGCAGCGCGGCCACTTCATCGGCACGGAGTACGGTCCGACGGCGCACGCCGACTGGCCGGACAAGGGGGTCGCCTCCACGGTCCAGGTCGCGTTCTACGACGCGACGAACCCGCGGGCGCGTGATTTCCTCTGGTCCAGGATCAAGGAGAACTACCTCGATCCGTACGGGATAACGGCGTTCTGGCTGGACGCCTGCGAGCCTGAGCTGAAGCCGGGGTTCCAGGAGAACCTGCGCTACTGGGCGGGTCCCGGCCTCGAGGTCGGCAACGCGTACCCGGCGGAGAACTCCCGTACGTTCCACGAGGGGTTGCGGGCGTCGGGGCACGACGAGGTGATCACCCTCAACCGCTCGGCCTGGGCGGGCAGTCAGCGCTACGGCGCCGCGGTGTGGTCCGGTGACATCGGCACCGACTTCCCGACCCTGCGGCGGCAGATCGCGGCGGGGCTCAACACGTCGCTGTCCGGCATCCCGTGGTGGAACACGGACATCGGCGGCTTCCACGGCGGCGACCCGGACGACCCGGCGTACCGGGAGGTGATGGTCCGCTGGTTCCAGTTCGGGGCGCTGTCCCCGCTGATGCGGCTGCACGGCTTCCGCGACCCGGGCATGCCGCTCGGCCCCGAGATGACCGGCGGCCCCAACGAGGTCTGGTCGTACGGACCTCGGGCGGGCGCGATCCTGGAGCGGTACCTGCGGCTGCGGGAGCGGCTGCGCCCCTACGTCCTGGACGTGATGCGGCAGGCGCACGAGGAGGGGCTGCCGGTGATGCGCCCGCTGTTCCTGGAGTTCCCCGGCGACCCGGCGGCCTGGTCGGTGGACGACGCCTATCTGCTCGGCCCCGATCTGCTGGTCGCGCCGGTCCTGGAGGCGGGCGCCAGGACCCGCGCCGTGCGGCTGCCGGCCGGGGCGACCTGGACGGACGCGTGGACCGGCCGCGGGTACGAGGGCGGCGCGACGGTCACCGTCGAGGCGCCGCTGGAGCGGATCCCGCTGTTCCTGCGGGACGGGGCGTCGCTGCCGGTGGGCGAGTAGCGCGCCGGGGGCGGGGAACCGCGCGGACCCCGCCCCCGGCTCCGCTCAACTGCTGCTGACCGTCAGGTTGTTGGTGGTAAGGTCCAGGCCGCCCGAGGACGACGTGATCTCGTAGCCGAACTGCACGTCGCCGATCGTCTCGTTGCCGAACCAGCCCTTGGTGTCCTTGATCCACTTCAGGATCGGCAGGACGTCGACCGTGCCGGAGGTCGAGTTGGAGGTGCGGACGAAGGAGAAGACCTGGTTGGCGCCGTTGTCGCCCTTGTAGACGGTCCAGGTGTGGCCGCCCAGGGTGAGGTTGCCCTGCGAGGTGCCGAGCGGGCCGACCGCGCCGGTCTTGTTGACCCAGAGCATGATCTCGTAGTCGTAGTCGGTGTCCCAGATGTCGTACGACGTGTTGTACGCGCCCGACGACGGGACGGTGACGTTGTAGCTGCTGGTGAGCGAGGCGAGCGAGGTGATCGACTTGTTGATCACCTTCTTGGAGTTCGGGTAGGACTTGATGCCGCCGGTGTTGGGGTGGTTCGCCCAGACGCCCCAGTTGGTACCGGAGTTGGCCCAGACGCACTGGCTGCCGGCGCCCGAGCCCCAGATGTTGTTGTAGAGCGTGTAGCCGTTCAGCGTGGTGTTGCCCCACTGGTCGCAGGAGTTCCAGACGGCGGCCGAGGCGGGCGCGGAGGCGACGCCGACGGTGAAGCCGAGCGCGAGGGCGGGGGTCAGCAGGATCCTGGCGATCCTGCTCGGGGTGGTGGGTGCCATGGTGTCCCTTCCATGGGTGGGGGGAGGTACCGGGTCAGCGCGCCCCCAGGGTGAGGACGCGGTCTTCTCCGGCGACGAGATCGAGCGGCCGGGCGCCGGAGGAAGTCCTGAGTTCGACGCGGTGGGTCCGGGTGGGGCGGAGCACCGCGGTGCAGCCGTCGGGGGTCCAGGTGAGGTCGAGTGCGGCCCCGAACCGGGTGCGGACGCCGAGCAGCCGGCCGCTCGGGCGGACCGGCGCGGGCAGCAGGACCAGCCGGTCGGGCGTCGACTGGACGAGCGACTCGACGACGACGGCGGGCAGCGTGTGGGCGGCGTCCGCGTTGTAGACGTCGCGGCCCGGGTAGTGGGCGCTCATCAGGGAGTCGTGGAAGAAGTCGCCGCGCAGCACCTGGCCGAGGGCGTGGTTGACCCGGTCGGCGTCGCGCAGCCGGGCGGCGATCAGGGCGTGGTGGAGGTGGCCGTGCGCGGAGTCGTTCTCGGCGCCGCGCAGGGCGAGGGCGCGGTGCGCGGCGGCCGCGAGGGCGGGGGTGTCGTAGGGGTTGATCTCGTCGAGCGGCCAGACGCCGTAGAGATGGCTGAGGTGACGGTGGTCGTAGCGGTCGCCCAGGCCCTCGCGGGCCCATTCGGCGAGGGCGCCGTCGGCGTTGACGCGGTGCGGTGGGAGCCGGTCGGCGAGGGCTCTCCAGCGCTCGGCGTCGGGTCCCGGGTGGTAGGCGGCGGCGGTGCGCAGGGCGTGCCGGGCGGCGGAGAGGTCCATGGCCGCGTCGATGGCGCCCCAACTGCCGCCCGCGGGCCGGTTCTCGGGCGAGTAGGAGGGGACGAGGGCGAGCCGTCCCGTGGCGTCGGTGCGGGTGAGGAAGTCCTCGTAGAACAGCGCGACCCGGGCGAGGGCGGCGGCGGTGCGCGGGTCGCGGGTGCCTCGGGTCTCGTCGTGGTGGACGAGCGGTGTGAGCAGCCAGTCGGCGCCCGCGGTCCACAGGTGCAGCGGGTACTCGCGGCTGAAGTGGTAGCTCAGGCCGCTGTCGCCGTCGCTGTGGGCGGGCGCCACCATGCCCCGGGCGCCGAAGACGGTGCGGGCGTTCTCGGCCCAGTCGTCGGCCTGGCGGTGGATCAGGGACGCGTGGGCCTCGGTCACCTCGGGGAGGTCGGTCGCGGTGGCCGAGGCGGTCTGGAGGTTGAGGTTGGCGTCGTTGGTGAAGGCGCCTGACCAGGCGGTGTCCCAGTCGCCCGTCCACAGGCCGGTCAGGCGTGGCGGGTTGAGGCCGCTGGCGCTGAGCAGGTGGTAGCGGCCGGCCGCGAACAGCCGCTCCAGCAGGGCGGGGCTGCCGGGGCGGGTCAGCAACTCGGAGCCCGGCAGAGCGCGTTCGGCGGGATCGGCGTGCAGGTCGAGGGTGACGCGCCGGTAGGCGGTGGTGTGCGCGGTGGTGTGCCGGTCGAGGAGGCGGGCGTACGGGTCGGGGTCGTCGGGCAGCAGGGCGCGCAGGGCCCGGCCGTCGGCGGTGGGGTCCGGTTCGCCGGTGTGCCGTCGCACCCGGGTGAGCAGCAGTACCGAGCGGGCGCCGGTGACGTGGACGCCGGGGGGTGTCAGCCGGACCCGGCCGCCCGCGGCCACCACCAGGGTGAGGCCGGTGTAGGCGCGGTCGCCGCCGGGGTAACGGACCCGCAGGCTGAGCAGGGCGCCGTCGGAGGTGAGGACGGCGCTCTCGCCGACGGCGAGGCCGCGCGGCGCTCCGGGCAGCCGGTGGTCGAGGACGATGTCGAGGTCGGGTCCCGTGATCCGGTGGACGATCACGTCGTCGGCGCGGGAGACGAAGACCCGGCTGTCGAGGTGGCCGTGGACCGACGCGGTGACGCCGGTGGTGAAGTCGACGGAGCGCCGGTAGGGGCCCGGTGCGGCGGCCGGGCGGCGCACCCGGGTCTGGAAGGCGGGGTGGAAGGGCTGCACCCACTGGAGGGGGCGTCCGTCGGTGAAGGTCTCGGCGGCGAACAGGTCACCGGCGAGCAACCGGTCCTGGAGGGAGGGGAGTTCGGCGGCGAGCGCGGGTGGCCGCGCGTGTTCGCCGCCGTTGGGGCGGACCAGCGCGTGATGGGTGACGACGACCCGCTCGTCGTTCGGGTCGCCGAACATGAGGGTGCCGTGGCGGCCGTTGCCGCTCAGGAAGCCGTCCTCCCAGCGGGCGGCGGGGCGCGGTTCCCAGGTGCCGTGGGCGAGGGTCATGACGGCGGCACCGCCACCGGGAGCCGGACGCGGGCGTGGGTCGTCGTCATGGCGCGAGCACCGCCGCTCCGTACCGGCCGAGGGTGACGCGGTCGGTGACGACAGCGCCGGTGAGCAGGTCGCGGTGGCTGCCGGGCACCTCCACGGTGACCGGTTCGCGCCCGTGGTGGAGCAGGAACAGCAGGTCGCCGCGGCGCACCGCCTCGACCTCGGCGGGGAGTCCGGCGAGGACCGGGTGGATTCCCGCGGACTCGGCGATCCCGGTGAGCAGGGTGCGCAGGGCGTCGGGTGCGGGGAGGGTGGAGAGGTACCAGGCGCGGCCCCTGCGCAGCACGGCGGGCAGGCCGTCGAGTTCGCCGCCGCGGTAGACGGCCTCGGCGACGGCGTCCGGCGCCGGGTCGATCTCCTCCGACCACAGGGTGCCGTCGAAGGTGTCCGTCGCGACGGTCTCGCCGGCGTCGAGCGGCCACCACTCGTGCAGGACGCGGATGCCGAAGAGGGTGCGCAGCCGCGCGTCCATGCCGCCCGGTCTGATCCGGTCGTCCCGGTCGGCGACGCCGGTCAGGAAGCCGCTGACCAGGGTGCCGCCGCCGCGCACATAGCCGACGAGGTTGTCGACGGCCCGGTCGGTGAGGGCGTACAGCTGCGGGACGACGACCAGCCTGTAGGCGCTGAGGTCGTGTTCGGGGTGGGCGAAGTCGGTGGTGAGGTGGGCCCGCCACAGGGCGCGGTGCCAGGTGGTGAGCAGGTCGGCGTGGTCGACGTGGATGGAGAGCCGGCCCTCGTGGGCGCCGGCCCACCAGGCGTGCCAGTCGTGCAGCACGGCGATGTCCGCGATGTAGTGACGGTCCGTCACGTGTGGTGCCAGGGAGGCCAGTTCGGCGCCGATCTGCTTGACCTCCTGGAAGGTGCGGCCCTCCTCCCCCGCGTGGCCGAGCATCCCGGAGTGGAACTTCTCGGCGCCCTGCCGGGACTGGCGCCACTGGAAGTAGCAGACGGCGTCGGCGCCCCTGGCGACCGCCTGGAGGGACCAGAGCCGGTTGAGGCCGCGTGGCTTGGGGTGGTTGACGCCCCGCCAGTTGACCGGTCCCGCCGCCTGCTCCATCAGCATCCAGGGGCCGCGCGCCTGGGAGCGGGTCATGTCCTGCACGAGCGCGCCGTGCTGGGCGCCGTAGGGGTCGCGCGGGTCCGGGTAGAGGTCGACGGAGACGACGTCCTCCTCCTCGGCCCACCGCCAGGCGTCCTGGCCTGCCCACAGCGGCATGAAGTTGGTGGTGACCGGGAGGTGCGGGGTGTGGCCGCGCACGATGTCGCGCTCGGCGGTGTAGCACTCGAGGAGCATGTCGGAGGTGAACCGTTTGAAGTCGAGGACCTGGGTGGGGTTCTTCAGGTAGTGGGCGTGCCTGGGCGGCATGACCTCCGCCCACTCGCCGTAGCCCTGGCTCCAGAACGCGGTGCCCCAGGCGGAGTTGAGGCCGTCGAGGTCGCCGTACCTGGCGCGCAGCCAGGTACGGAACCGGGCGGCGGCCTCGTCGCCCCAGTCGTAGGTGCAGTACTCGTTGTTGATGTGCCACAGGGTGAGGGCGGGGTGGTCCGCGTAGCGGGCGGCGAGGTCCTCGGTGACGGCGGCGGCGCGGCGCCGGTAGGCGGCGCTGGAGTGCGAGAAGTGCTGGCGTCCGCCCCACCACTCGACGCGCCCGTCCTCGTCGCGCGGCAGGGTCTCGGGGTGCAGCCTGCCGAGCCAGGGCGGTGGCGCGGAGGTCGGGGTGGCGAGCACGACCCCGACGCCGTGGTCGTGCAGCAGCTCCATCAGCCGGTCCAGCCAGCCGAACTCTCGTGCGTCCGGGCGGGGTTCGATCCTGGCCCAGGAGAAGACGCCGACGGTGACGGAGTTGACGCCGGCGTCACGCATCAGCCGGACGTCCTCCCGCCAGGTCTCCTCGGGCCACTGCTCCGGGTTGTAGTCGCCGCCGAACAGGATCCGGCCGCGGGTCACCGTGCCGAGGCCGGGCCGGGGCTGCGGGGCGCGGCTCATCCCTTGACCGCCCCGGTCAACATGCCCTTCCTGAAGTGGCGTTGGACGAAGGGCGAGAGCACCGCGACCGGCAGCAGCGCCATCACCATGACCGCCATCTGCACGGCGAGCCCCGACAGCTCCCCCGTCTTGATGGCCTGTCCGAGCCCCACCGGCGCCTCCTGCTTCTGCACCAGCTGGATCATGACGTTCTGCAGCGGCATCATGTCCTGGTCGTTGAGGTACAGCGACGCGTTGAACCAGGCGCTCCAGTAGCCGACGGCGTAGAACAGCGTGATCACGGCGAGCACGGCGCGGGAGAGCGGCATCACGATCTGCCACAGGATGCGGAAGTCGCCTGCGCCGTCGATGCGGGCGCTGTCGGTGAGTTCCTGCGAGATGCCCATGAAGAACCCGCGCAGCACCAGGATGTTGAAGACGCTGATGGCGCTCGGCAGGATCAGCGCGAGATAGCTGTCGGTGAGGCCGAGGGACTGCACCAGCAGATAGGTGGGGATCAGGCCCGCGCTGAAGAACATCGTGGCGAGCAGCGTCATCAGCAGCCAGCGGTGGCCGACCGACGTCGTCCGGGAGAGTCCGTAGGCGCAGAGCACCGACACGGTCATCGAGAACGCGGTGCCGACCAGGGTGACGAGGACGCTGATGACGGTGGCGCGGGTGACCTGGCCGCCGCTGAGGAGTTCGCGGTAGGCGACGAAGGTGAGGTCGTGGGGCACCATCACGAGGCCGCCGGCCTCGTCGATGGCGCGGCGCGAGGAGAGGCTGGTGACGACGACGATCCAGAGCGGGAAGAGGATGCCGAGGCAGGCGAGGGCGAGGACGAGGCCCTTGCCCGCGAGGCCGGTCGCGCGGGGCTTCTCCTCCCACACCGGCCGGGGCGGCGCGGCCCACCGGGACGGCGGGCGCGCGGGCGGCTTGTCGACGACGGCGCTCACTTCTTGTACACCCCCTGCTCGCCCATCAGATGGGCGACCTTGTTCGCGGCGAGGACCAGCCCGAGGCTGACCACGCCCTTGACCAGACCGGCGGCGGCCGCGTATCCGAAGTCCTGGTTGCGGACACCGTTCCACCACACGAAGGTGTCGAGGACCTCCGACGCCCCCGGTCCGACGGCGTCGCGTTGCAGCAGGATCTGTTCGAAGCCGACGGTGAGGGCGTCGCCGACGCGCAGCACCAGGAGCAGCGCGATCACCGGCCGCAGCGCGGGCAGGGTGACGTGCCACATGCGGCGCCAGCGGCCCGCGCCGTCCATCGCGGCGGCCTCGTACAGGTCGGGGCTGACGGAGGCGAGGGCGGCGAGGAAGACGATGATCCCCCAGCCGGCGTCCTTCCAGACGCTCTGCGCGGTGATGAGGAACTTGAAGGTGTCCGGGTCGGTCATGATGTCGAGCCCGTCGTACCCGTGCTGGCGCAGGAGTTGGGAGAGGATTCCCGCGCCGCCGAACAGCTGCTGGAAGACGGCGATGACCAGCACCCAGGAGAAGAAGTGCGGCAGGTAGAGGATGGCCTGCGACAGCGCCCGCACCCGGGGTCTGACGACGCTGTTGATCAGCAGCGCGAGCAGGATCGGGAGCGGGAAGAACAGCACGAGCTGGAGGAAGAACAGCAGCAGTGTGTTCGTCACCGCGTTCCAGAACGCCGAGTCCGCGACGATCCGTTGGAAGTTCTCGACGCCGACCCAGGGGCTGTGCAGGATCGAGACGACGCCGTTGTCGCTGATGTAGGGGTCGTAGTCCTGGAAGGCGACGATGTTGCCGAGGATCGGGACGTAGTTGAACAGCAGCACCAGCAGGAGTGCCGGCAGGGTCATCAGCAGCAGGACGCGGTCGCGGCGCAGCCGGACGCGGAGGCTCACCCTGCCGGGGCGGTCGGTGCGCGGGGGCCCGGTGGCGTCGTCCCGTGCCTGCGGGTTGGTCCCTGTGGTGTCGGCCTCGGCCCTGTCGCGAGGCACCGTGCTGTGGGACACGGCCGTTCTCCTTGCCTCGGTGCCGGTCAGCTCGTGGCCGAGCCGTTGTCGTCGAGCAGCTTCTGGTACCAGTCGCGGAGCTTGTCGCCGCCCTTGTTCTTCCAGTCGGAGGCGGCCTGCTGCATGTCGGAGACCTTCTTGCGGCCGCGCACGATGTCGTCCTCCAACTGCTCGAAGTCGTTGGAGAGGTTGGTGTAGCGGGTCGGCTCGGTGATCTGCTGGCCGTAGAACGTGGACTTCTTGGTGAAGGCGCCCATCCGCTGCTGCCACTCGACCATGGCCCTGGTGACGTCGGGGAAGTCCGGGTGGGCGATGGTCGGGGCGGGGCTCGCCACCATCACGAAGGCGTTGAGGACGTCGATGTTGCCCTGCTTGGTCTTGGTGGGCACGCCGTCCTTGACGGTGTAATGGGTGCCCTGCACACCGTAGTTGGTGAGCATGTACTCCTTGGTGCCGTACGGCGCGGCCGTGACGTCGGCGACGGCCAGCGCGTCCCTGATCACCGATTCGGACGCCTTCTTGCTGATGAAGGCGAAGATGTTGGCGGGCTGGGTGGCCCAGATCGTCGGGTCGCCGCCGTCGTGGCCCCAGATGTCCATGCCCCAGATCTTGTACGCGGGGTTCTGGGTGGCCTGTTCGGCGGAGCGGCTCCACCACTGCGAGATGTCCTGGTTGTAGATGAGGAACTCGCCGGCCGCGAACTTGGGGCCGGGGTCGGTGGCGCTGCTCTTGCCCAGCATGGCGTCCGGGTGGACGACGCCCGCGGCGAACAGCTTGCGCGTCCACTCCAGGGCTTCGAGGTAGGCGTCGGTCTCGACGCGGTAGACGAGCTTGCCGTCGACGAGGTTCCAGCCGAGCGGCTTCTCGCCGCCGGAGAGCACGCCGAAGGTGTTGAACGCCGTCCACTTCATGTCCTGGCAGGCCCAGCGCTTCGCCCGCGCGTTGGTGATGTCCTTCGCGAGCGCCATGAACTCGGCGGCGGAGCGCGGGACTTCGTAGCCCTCCTTGTCGAAGATGTCCTTGCGGTAGAGGGGCACGATGTTGGTGACGTACGACGACGGCATCGGCAGGCCGCGCAGCTTGCCGCCGAAGATGCAGCGCTGCCAGGCGTCGGTGGGGATCGCCGCGAGGTTCGGGTACCGCTCGACCTTGTCGCCGGAGAGGTAGGGCCCGAGGTCGGCGAACTTGCCGGTGATGGCGCTGGGTATCTTGCCGCCCATGTTCCAGCCGGGGACGACGACCACGTCCGGTACGTCGCTGGAGGCGAGGACCGCGCCGAGCTTCTGGTCGTAGGTGTTGCCGTCCTGGTTCTGCCAGACGACGTCGACGCCGGTCAGCTCGTTCATCGCCCGGTAGTAGGCGTTGTCGTTCCCCGGCGGCGAGCCCCAGAACGGCGACATGACGGTGACCTTGCCGCCCTTGCCGAGCTTCTCGGGCACCGACGTCTTCAGGCCCGCGATGTCGAGTTCGGCGGTGAAGCCGGCCGCCGAGCCGTTCTTGGCGGGGATGTCCGGGGTGACCACACCGCCCGCGGTGTAGGAGGGCAGCAGCTTCTTCGCGCCCTTGCCCGCCGACGACCCTCCTCCCGACCCGCTGTCCGAGCCGCCGCACGCGGAGAGCAGCGGCAGCCCGCCCGCGACCGCGGCGGTGGCGACCGCGGTGGAGGCGAGGAAGCTGCGGCGGCTCGGTCCTGAGGAACCACCGGAGCGGGAAGCGGCGTTCGGCGTCATTGCGTCAACCCTTCATGGCGCACCAGGACACCCGGCGGTGGGGACGTCGGCTGCGGTGTCGTGAGTGGAACTGCTGAGCCGAAGCGGTCCTCCGACGTCTGTGCCGGGACACGCACCCTGTGCGGTGGCCACCCAGGAGTCGAAGCGCTTCGATGTTGCTGCGAGGTTAAGTGAAGGGCAAGGGGCGCACAAGGGTCGCTCCCAAGATTCCTCCGAGGTGTGCGGGTTTGGCGCGCGTTCATATGAGGCTTGCGATGCCGGGAAAAGTCGGAGGTGTTGCGGGGGGATGTCTTGACACCCGGTGGTCCGTCGAATGAGCATCGAAGCGCTTCGAAAGAGTTCCGACGCTCCATCGCAAGGGGACCCTCACGTGACCGCACAGACGCCGCCCACGCCGCCGTTCCGCGATCCGCGGCTGCCGTTCGCGAAGCGCATCGACGACCTGCTGGCCCGGCTCACGCCCGCCGAGAAGGTCTCCTTCCTGCACCAGTACACGCCCGCCGTCGACCGCCTGGGCATCGCCGCGTTCCGCACCGGCCAGGAGGCCCTGCACGGGGTGGCGTGGATGGGC
Source organism: Streptomyces griseoviridis (assembly GCF_005222485.1). Lineage (NCBI taxonomy): Bacteria > Bacillati > Actinomycetota > Actinomycetes > Kitasatosporales > Streptomycetaceae > Streptomyces > Streptomyces griseoviridis. The sequence continues at coordinate 6,330,110 of NZ_CP029078.1, read as the reverse complement.
CCGGCGACGGTGTTCCCGCAGGCCGTCGGCCTCGGCACGACCTGGAACACCGACCTGGTGCGCCGGATCGGCGAGGCCGTCGGACGCGAGGCCCGCGCGATGCGCGCGCACGACGACCGGGTCGGCCTGAACGTCTGGTCCCCCACCGTCAACCTGCTGCGCCACCCGCTGTGGGGCCGCAACGAGGAGGGCTACTCCGAGGACCCCCGGCTGACCTCCGCCATCGCGACGGCGTACACCCGCGGCCTGCGCGGCGACCACCCGGTGTACTGGCGCACCGCGCCGGTCCTCAAGCACTGGCTGGCCCACAACAACGAGCGGGACCGGGACACGTCGTCGAGCACGGTACGGCCCCGGGTACTGCACGAGTACGACCTGCGGGCCTTCAAGGAGACCGTCGAGGCGGGCGCGGTGGCCGGGGTGATGCCGGCCTACAACCTGGTCAACGGCCGCCCCAACCACGTCTCGCCGTATCTGCGCGAGCAGTTGCGGACCTGGACCGACCAGGAGCTGCTGGTCTGCTCGGACGCCGGGGCGCCCTCCAACCTGGTCGACTCCGAGCACTACTTCGACACCCACGAGGAGGCGACGGCGGCGGCCCTGCGGGCGGGCGTGGACAGCTTCACCGACCACGGCACGGACTCCTCGCACATCGTCGCCCGCGTCCAAGGCGCCCTCGATCAGGGCCTGTTGACCGAGGCCGACCTCGACACGGCGGTGCGCAGACAGCTCGCCGTGCGGCTGCGGCTCGGGGAGTTCGACCCGGGCGAGGACCCGTACCGGGACGACGCGGCCTTCGACACCCCCGCGCACCGGGCGCTCGCGCGGGAGGCCGCCGAGCAGGCCATCGTGCTGCTGCGCAACGACGGACTGCTGCCGCTCGCCCCCGACACCCGGGTCGCGGTGGTCGGACTCCTCGCCGACGAGTGCAAACTCGACTGGTACAGCGGCACGTTGATCCACCGCAGCACCCCGCTGGAGGGCCTGTACGAGCGGTTCGGCGCCGACCGCGTCACCTTCGCCGAGGGCGTCGACCGCGTCCGCCTCAGGACCGCCGCCGGCACCTTCCTGCACGTGCCCGCCGCCCCCGACGCCCCCGAGGAGACCCGCGGCGCGGACGGCGCCCTGGACCCCGCGCTGCTCGCGGGCCGCACCGACCTGCCGCCGCTGACCACCGACGCCACCGGCACCGAACTCGCCCTGATCGGCTGGGGCGACGGCGTCTGGACCCTGCGCGCGCCCGACGGCCGCTACCTCTCGGTCGCCGACGACGGCCTGGTGCGCGCCTCCGCCGACCAGCCGGGCGGCTGGGTCGTCCAGGAGACGTTCCGTCTCGAACCCCACGCGGGCGGCCACCTCCTCCGGCACCTCGGTACGGGTCGTCCCGTGTCAGTCGCCGCCGAGGGCGTGCGGGTTGCCGACGAGCGGCCCGAGGTCTTCGAGATCGTGGTCGTCGAGCGCGGCGAGGACGCGGTGGCCCGCGCCGCGGGGGCGGCGGACGTGGTCGTGGTGGTCGCGGGCAACGACCCGCACATAGGCGGCCGGGAGACCGAGGACCGTTCGACGCTGCGGCTGCCCGAGCACCAGCGGCGGCTGCTGCGGGCGGCGCGGGCCGCGAACCCGCGCACCGTCCTCGCGCTGGTGTCGGCCTACCCGTACACCGTCGAGACGCCCGCGCCGCCCGCCGTGCTGTGGACCGCGCACGGCGGGCAGGCCGCGGGCACCGCGCTGGCCCGGGTCCTCGCCGGTGACGTCTCCCCCGCCGGGCGGCTGCCGCAGACCTGGTACGGGAGCGACGCCGACCTGCCCGACCTCCTCGACTACGACGTGATCGGCGGCCGGCAGACCTACCTCTACTTCGAGGGGAGCCCGCTGTTCCCGTTCGGACACGGCCTCTCCTACACGACGTTCGGCTACGCGGACCTGTCGGCCCGGGTCGACGACGGCAGCGTCCGGGTGTCCTTCACGGTGACCAACGCCGGGGACGTCACCGCCGACGAGGTCGCCCAGCTCTACACGCGGGCGGTGGCGGGGTCGGTGCCCCGGCCGCGCCGCGAACTGCTCGCGCACCGCAGGATCACCCTGGCCCCCGGCGCCCGGACCGCGCTCGCCTTCGACGTCCCGCTCTCCGCCTTCGCGTTCTGGGACGTGGCCAGGGGCGACTGGCGCCTGGAGCCGGGTCCTTACGAACTGCTGGTGGGCGCGTCGAGCGAGGACATCAGGCTGCGCACGACGGTGCCGCTGGAGGGAACTCCCGCCGCCCCGCGGCCCGTTCTGCGCCGGGGCCTGGACGCGGCCGACTTCGACGAGCAGAGCGGCGCGGCGATCGTCGACCGGAGCAGGACGGCGGGCGACGCGGTGACGCCCGCGTCCGGCCGCAGCGCCGAACTCGTCTTCCGTGCCTGCGACTTCGAGGACGGTGCCACCGAGGTCGGCGCCGCGCTGGCCGGCGAGGGCACCCTCGAACTCGCCCTGGACGGCGGCCCGGTGCTCGCCTCGCTCACCCTGAGGCCGGACGAGCCGCGCGGCCCCTACGACTACACCACCGTCCGCGCCGGGATCGTCGCCGAAGGAGTGCGCGACGTCCGGCTGAGGCTGCGCGGCCCGCTGCGGCTCGCGCACGTCGGCTTCTCCGGCTGAGGGTCCGGGGCCGCCGACGCGAGAAGGGGCCCGGCACCCGCTGGGCAGCGGTGCCGGGCCCCTTCGAGAACGGGTCGACCGGGGTCAGAGGTCGATGCCGGTGAGGACCATGACGCGCTCGTAGGTGTAGTCGTCCATCGCGAACCTGACGCCCTCGCGGCCGACGCCCGACTGCTTGGCGCCGCCGTACGGCATCTGGTCGGCGCGGTAGGACGGCACGTCGCCGACGATCACACCGCCGACCTCGAGCGCCCGGTGGGCACGGAACGCGGCCTGCAGGTCATGGGTGAACACCCCTGCCTGGAGGCCGTACTTGGAGTCGTTGACGGCGGCGAACGCCTCCGCCTCGCCGTCCACCTTGACGATGCTCAGGACCGGCCCGAAGACCTCCTCGCGGGCGAGGGTGGTGTCGGCGGGCAGGTCGGTGAGGACGGTCGGCGTGTAGCTCGCGCCGTCCCGCTCGCCACCGGTGAGCAGCTCGGCCCCGGCGCCGACCGCCTCCGACACCCACGACTCGACGCGCCGCGCCGCGTCCTCGCTGACCAGCGGTCCCACGTCGGTCTTCGGGTCGGACGGGTCGCCGGTGACCTGGGCCTCGACGGCGGCGACGATGCGCGGCACCAGCCGGTCGTGGACGGCCGCGTCGACGATCACCCGCTGCACCGAGATGCAGGACTGGCCGCCCTGGTAGTTCGAGAAGGTCGCGATGCGGGTGGCGGCCCAGTCGAGGTCGGCGTCGCTCGCCCAGTCGGCGAGGACCACGGCCGCGCCGTTGCCGCCCAGTTCCAGGGTGCAGTGCTTGCGCGGCACCGAGTCCATGATCGCGTAGCCGACCTTCTCCGACCCGGTGAAGGAGATCACCGGCAGCCGCTCGTCCTTGACCAGGGCGGGCATCTTGTCGTTGGCGACCGGCAGGATGCTCCACGACCCGGCGGGCAGCTCCGTCTCGGCGAGCAGGTCGCCGATGATCAGGCCGGAGAGCGGGGTGGCGGGAGCGGGCTTCAGGATGATCGGGACGCCGGCCGCGATCGCCGGGGCGATCTTGTGGGCGCAGAGGTTCAGCGGGAAGTTGAACGGCGCGATGCCCAGCACGACGCCCTTCGGGAAGCGGCGGGTGAGGGCGAGCCTGCCCTGGCCGCCCGCGTCGGTGTCGAGGCGCTGCGCCTCGCCGCCGTTGAACCGCCTGGCCTCCTCGGCGGCGAACCGGAACACCGAGACCGCGCGGCCGACCTCGCCGCGGGCCCACTTGACGGGCTTGCCGTTCTCGGCCGAGATGAGCTGCGCGAACTCCTCGGTGCGCTCGACGAGTCGCCGGCTGACGTGGTCGAGGGCGGCGGCGCGGACGTGCGCCGGGGTCGCGGCGAACTCCTCGCGCACCGCGTGGGCGGCGGCCACGGCCTCCTCGACCTGGGCGTCCGTCGGGACGGACACCGTGCCGACGAGACGTCCGTCCCACGGGGAGGTGACGTCGAAGGTGTCCTCGCCGGTGGCCTGGCGGCCGGCGAGCCAGAAGGCGTAGCTGGAAGTCATGTGCGAGTCCCGGCCCTTCCACGTTGGGGGGTGTGCTTGCGGTTGCCCGGTCCACGGTAGGCGCGCGGCGGCGCGGACGCGTTTGTCCGGGGTGTAGCAGTGCCGGTGGCGCGCACTCCAGATAGGCGGGAAGCCGTCACGCGGTGCCGCCGGCCGTCTTCAACGCGAGCCACAGCTCCATCCGGACGTCCGCGTCGTCGAGGGAGCGGCCGAGGATCTCCTCGACCCGGCGCATCCGGTAGCGCAGGGTGTGCCGGTGCACGCCCAGGTCGGCGGCGGCCGCGTCCCACTGGCCGTGCCGGGAGAGCCAGGCCCGCAGGGAGTCGACCAGGTCGCCGCGGCCGGTCGCGTCGTGCTCGTAGAGCGGGCGCAGCAGCCCGTCGGCGAAGGCCCGCACCGCGTCGTCGGCGAGCAGCGGCAGCACCGAGCCGGCGGCGAGCTGCTCGTGCTCCACGCAGACCCGGCCGCGCCGCCTGGCCACCGACAGCGCCTGCTCGGCCTGTCGGTGCCCGGCCGCCGCGGCGACCGGGCCGACCGGCGCGGAAACGCCCACGACGAGCGTGTCCTCGTCGGCCGCGGGCCGCTCCCCGGCCGCCCTGGCCGCCTCCAGCGCCGTCGCGTAGGTGGCGCAGGCGGTGAGCGCGGCGCCCCCGTCGGCGGCGAGCACCACGAGCCGCGCGCCGCCCGGGACCACGAGGAGCGGCTCCCCGGCGCGCGCGGCGGCGGACTCGACGGCCTCGGTGAGCCCGGCCAGCGGATCGCCGCCCGAGGCGCGGGCGGTCCCCGGCTCGGCGAGGACGATCCGGAACGGCGCGTCCAGGAGCCCGCCGTACAGGTCGCCGGCGACCGCGCGCGCGGGGTCGGGCTGGCCGGCGAGCAGCATGTGCAGCACGGCCTCGCCGATCCGCTGCTCGGCGGCCTGGAGCGAGCGGGACCGTTCGGTGGTGAGGGTCAGCAGCGCGATCGCGGAGTGGACGGCGTACCGCTCGGCGGTGCCGAGGGTGGCCGCGGTGCCGACGGCGAGCGCGGCGCGCGGACGGCGTCCGGTGCCGAGCGAGTGCAGTTCGACGCGGTCCTCGCCGGCGGGGCCGCCCACCACGGCGGAGGCCGGGGCGGGCCGCTCCCGCAGCCGTTCCACGTCGGCGGTGAGCCTGGCGGCCCGCCGTCCGGCCCACTCGGGCGCGGTTGCGACGACGGCGCCGGACGCATCGTAGAGCGCCGCCCAGCCGTCGACCTGGGAGGCGAGCGCGGCGAGCAGCCCGTCGGGGCCTTCGGTGAGGGCCTGCCTGGTCAGTTCGCGCTGGGCGGCGAATCCCGCGGTGACCGCCTGGTACTGCTCGGCGGCGATCCCGGCGGAGACGGCCTTGCTGATGGCGAGGAACGGCGTCCTGCGCGGCACTTCGAGGAGCGGGAGGTGCTGGTCGCGGGCCGCGTCGACGAGCGCGCCCGGGATCTCCTCGTAGTGCACCCCGACGGCGAACCCGAGCCCGACGACGCCCGCCCCGACCAGCCGCTTCACGTAGCGGCGCATGGCCTCGGGATCCTCGGCGTCCAGCTTGAGCGCGGTGATCAGCAGCAGCTCGCCGCCCTCCATGTAGGGCACCGGATCGGCCAGCTCGCTGGCGTGCGCCCAGCGGACGGACACATCCAGCCGGTCCGCACCGGCGCGCACGGTCAGCTTGAGCGCGGTGTGGTGGACGAGCGAGGCGAGCGTCGGGGGCATGGGGCCTTCAGGGACGTCGGGAGGGGGCGGGCGGCAGCGGGCGCTCGGATCACCGCCGGACGGCGGTGGTGGTGGCGGCCGGGGTGATCCTTTGTCCGCCGCGTATGAACGGACCCTTCCGATTCTGCCTCACCGTACGAGGCGAACACGCCCGACGGCTCGCGCCGGGGCGGGCTGGGCTGGGCCGGGGCGAGTCGGGCTGGGCCGGGGCGGGCGGGCCGGACCGGGAGGTCTCGACCGGGCTGGGTCGCGCCGGGCCGCGCTGGGGCGGGCCGGGCCGCGCTGGGGCGGGCCGGGCCGCGCTGGGGCGGGCCGGGCCGCGCTGGGGCGGGCCCGACCTGGACGGGTCGCGCCGAGCCGCGCCGGACCGAGCCGGGCCGGGCCGGGCCGGGCCGAGCCAGGCCGGACCGAGCCAGGCCGGACCGAGCCTGCCCGGACCGAGCCAGACCGGACCGAGCCGGACCGAGCCGAGCCGGACCGAGCCAGACCAAGCCGGGCCTCCCCGGATCGGACCGGGCGGTCCCGACCTGAACGGGCCGCGCCGCGCCGGGCCGCGCTGGGTCGGGCCCGACCTGAACGGGTCGCGCCGAGCCGCGCCGGACCGAGCCGGACCGAGCCGAGCCGGACCGAGCCAGACCAAGCCGGGCCTCCCCGGATCGGACCGGGCGGTCCCGACCTGAACGGGCCGCGCCGCGCCGGGTCGCGCTGGGTCGGGCCGGACCGAGCCGAGCCGCGCCGGACCGAGCCGCGCCCCACGGCCCCGGCCCCCTCCCCCGTCTCAGCCCCGCAGGTCGACCAGCAGTGGTGGGGCGTGCTCGCCTGTCACCGTCGTCAGGGAGAGCACCGCGTGGCCGGGCGGCACCCCGTGGGCCAGTTCGGACGCCGACCAGCGCTCCCGTTCCACCTGCCGCACGGTCACGGCCCGCGCGGTCGGCGCCTTGCCGGTGATCACCCGGCGCAGCATGTGGACGGCCTTGCCCGCCGGGGTCTCGGCGATGATCTGGCGGTCGGTGACGTCCCGTGCCTCGATCCACTCCTTGCCCCAGACCTCGGCGAAGTCCTGGCCGTCCCAGGGGGTGAGCCCGGAGAGCGCCATCCGGCAGCCGGTGGCGCCGAGCAGCGGTCCGCGCAGCGGGCGCGGCACGTCGTCCAGGGTGCGCAGGGTGAGGACGGCGCCCGCGTTGGCGGACCGCAGCCGCTGGATGCCGCGCACCGCCTCGGGCGTCACCACCGCGGAGGCGTCGTCGAGCACCAGGCAGGCGAAGAGGGACCGGTCCTCGCGGGCCGCGACGCTCGCCGTGAACTGGGCGAGCACCAGCCGGGCCAGCATCCGGGAGGCGTCCGCGTGCCCGCGTTCGGGCAGGTCGACGCGGACCCGCACGGGGTGGTCGAGGGCGGTGAGGGAGAAGGGGCGGGAGCGTCCCGAGGTGTCGAAGAAACCGGCGAAGGCGGGCCGGTCGAGGAGCGCCACCCGGTCGGCGAGCACCGCCGCGACGTCACCCGGCTGCCGCGCCTGCCGCTCCCTCGCGTCCAGCTCGCGCAGCAGCGACTCGTGCCCGGATCCCTGGAGCCCGGTGCGCAGCGCGTCCCAGGGTCCTGGCGCCATGTCGAGGAGCTGACGCAGCTCGGGCACCGAGGGGAACCGGCTGTGGACCGCGCGGAACGGCCCGAGGAGCTGGGCGAGGACGGTGGTGGAGCGGCGGCTGTCGCCGCTGGGGTGCGGGTCGGTGAGGTCGCCGACGAGCGCCTCGGCGAGGACGGCCGCGGCCTCGTCGGGGTCGCCGGTGCCGCCGTAGAGGTCGAGGTCGTACTCCGAGTCGGGGTTCCCGATCCGGACGACGACGTCGTACGCGTCGGCCGGTCCGAGCCCGGCGCCCGCCGCGCCGACCACCACGACGGCGGCCCGTCCCGCGAGGGCGTTCAGGCACAGCGACTCGGCGAGCGGCCTGACCACCGCGCCGGTCTTGCCCGACCCCGGCGGGCCGACGGCCAGCAGCGAGGTGCCGAGCAGATCGGGGCCGAGGCCGAGCCCCGCGCCCCGGTAGGCGTACGGGTTGCGGGCGTCGTCGGCGGTGGCGCCGAGCCGTACCTGCCCGGTGACCAGGTCGTGGCTGGCCAGCCTGGCGGGCAGGTCGCGGGCGCCCGACGGGTGGGCGCAGGCGGCGGCGCCGTCCTTGAGGACGGCACCGGTGAAGGTGGCGAGCGGGTGCCGCCCGGTGCGGACGCCCTGCCAGGCCCGGGAGATCCGGGCGTGGTCGACGTCCCGCATGAGCCCGGCGCGGGCGTCGCCCGCGAGGCGGTCGGCGGCGTCGGTGGCGCCCGCGGCCCGCAGCTGGGGCCATTCGGCGGGGTCCTCGGCGGGGGCGGGCGGGGGTTCGGCGCGGGGGGCGGTGCGGGTCCAGGCGGGCGGTCCGAAGCGGCGCCAGATCTCGCCCCAGCGGCCGAGCCGGCCGACGCCGACCAGGATGACGAGCGCGATCAGGACGTAGTAGGCGTAGACGACCACGACGGAGGCGACGCTGTGCGGCTGGGCCCAGGAGTCGGGGATCATCGCGTAGAGGGGCAGCAGCCACCAGCCGCCGAGGTAGCCGTTCCAGAGCAGCGACCAGATCAGCCAGCCCACCAGGAACGCGATGACCGCGCCGCTGAACAGCTGGCGGGCCGGGACGACCTCGGGTTCCTCCTCGGGCCTGGCCCGGTGGGCGAACCGCCACACCCCCGGCAGCGCCTCAGGCCGCGGTGTCCGCAGCCAGGTCAGGAACGCCGTGCCGTCCGGTCGGGGAGGTGGCGCCTGTTCGGCCGGTGGCCTCGGGGGCATCGCCGGGATCAGGGGAGGCCCGGCCGGACGCAGTACCGGGTTCGCCTGTGTGCCCCGCGCGTCCTGCGTCCCGTCGCTGTCCATCGCGTCCGCTCCCCTGACCAGCCGTTCCGTCCACCGCCTGCGGCCAATCTAACGCCCCGGCAAGGGGAGTTCACCGTTTACGCGGCCGGGATGGGCGCAGCGCGCGACCGCCCTGCTATGTCCACGGCGGACAACGCGACCCGCCGACAACGCCCACATGGAGCATGCCCACCTCCCTTTCCCCGCCCTAGCCTGCGAGAAAAGAACGCAAGCGTCCGAAAAGGCACCGCCCCGGAACCGTCCGGAACGCACGATCTCAGGGAGCCCCCCATGACCGCACTTCCGCAGGAGCGCCGGCTCGTCACCGCCATCCCCGGCCCGAAGTCGCAGGAACTCCAGGCCCGCCGCGCCGCCGCGGTGGCGCAGGGCGTGGGTTCGGTGCTGCCCGTCTTCACGGCCCGCGCGGGCGGCGGGATCATCGAGGACGTCGACGGCAACCGGCTGATCGACTTCGGTTCCGGCATCGCCGTGACCAGCGTCGGCGCCTCCGCCGAGGCCGTCGTCCGGCGGGCCGCCGCGCAGCTCGCCGACTTCACCCACACCTGTTTCATGGTCACCCCCTACGAGGGGTACGTGGCGGTCGCCGAGGCGCTGTCCGAGCTGACCCCGGGCGACCACGCGAAGAAGTCCGCCCTGTTCAACTCGGGCGCCGAGGCCGTCGAGAACGCGGTGAAGATCGCCCGCGCCTACACCAAGCGCCAGGCGGTCGTCGTCTTCGACCACGGCTACCACGGCCGCACCAACCTGACGATGGCGCTGACCGCGAAGAACATGCCGTACAAGAACGGCTTCGGGCCGTTCGCGCCCGAGGTGTACCGGGTGCCGGTGGCCTACGGCTACCGCTGGCCGACGGGTGCCGAGCACGCGGGTCCCGAGGCCGCCGCGCAGGCCATCGACCAGATCAGCAAGCAGGTCGGCGCGGACAACGTGGCCGCGATCATCATCGAGCCGGTGCTCGGCGAGGGCGGCTTCATCGAGCCGGCGAAGGGCTTCCTGCCGGCGATCAGCCGGTTCGCGAAGGACAACGGCATCGTCTTCGTCGCGGACGAGATCCAGTCCGGGTTCTGCCGCACGGGCCAGTGGTTCGCCTGCGAGGACGAGGGCATCGTCCCCGACCTGATCACGACGGCGAAGGGCATCGCGGGCGGTCTGCCGCTGGCCGCGGTGACCGGCCGCGCCGAGATCATGGACGCCGCGCACGCCGGCGGCCTCGGCGGCACCTACGGCGGCAACCCGGTGGCCTGCGCCGGTGCGCTGGGCGCCATCGAGACGATGAAGGAGCTCGACCTCAACGCGCGGGCGAAGCACATCGAGTCGGTCATGAAGGGCCGCCTGACCGCGATGGCGGAGAAGTTCGACGTCATCGGCGACATCCGGGGCCGCGGCGCGATGATCGCCGTCGAGCTGGTCAAGGACCGGGCCACCAAGGAGCCGGACGCGGCGACGACCGCCGCCGTGGCCAAGGCCTGCCACCAGGAGGGGCTGCTGGTCCTGACCTGTGGCACCTACGGCAACGTGCTGCGGTTCCTGCCGCCGCTGGTGATCGGCGACGACCTGCTGAACGAGGGCCTCGACATCATCGAGCAGGCCTTCGCGGCCGGCTGAGGCACCCCGGCACCCTCTGCCGCAGCCCGCCCGGGGTACCGCGGCGGGCTGCGGCAGAGGGTGTGAAGAAGGTGTGCGAGGTAGATGGCGGGACGCGGTTGCGGCTGTCGCGGGCCTCGCGGCTGTCGTAAGTTCTTCCCAGATGAGAGATACACCCCGCCCACAGGGGACTGTGGGCGACAACAGGTCGGAGCCTCCCCAGCCTCGACCTGGCCGTGCCCTCGCGCACACACCCGGAGTCTCCGGCTCCGGTTCTCCTCACCGATCGGACAGTCGCTCACCCCAAACCCCCCGGGGTGGGCGTCGATCCGGTCCGGTCGGCCGCCCCGGAACCACCCCCCCTGTTCCGGGGCGGCCGACCTCCTCTCCCCCTCTTCGCAGCCGCCTCCGGCTCCTCGGGCTTCTCGGGTTTTCCGCCCTGCTCCTCGCGCTGATCACCTGGCAGGTCGTGGCCGACGGCCCCCTGCTCCGCCTCGACGAGCGGGTCGACGCCGCGCTCCTGCACCCCGACCGGCCCTCCGAACTCCTCTCCGACCTGGGCAATGTCCAGATCGCGATCCCGGTGCTCGTGACCGTCCTCGGCCTGGTCGCCCTGCGCGGCCGGTCCTCCGGTACAGACCACTGGTGGCTGCCGCCCCTCGCGGGCGCCGTGCCGATGGCGCTGGTCCCGGCACTGGTCGTACCGCTCAAGGTGTGGACCGACCGCCAGGGCACCCCCGCGGTACCGCCCGCGACCGGCTACTTCCCGTCAGGACACACGGCGACGGCGGCCGTCGCCTACGGCGCCGCCACCCTGCTGCTCCTTCCCCACCTGCGGACGCCCGCCGCCCGGCGGGCCCTGTGCTGCGGGTGCGCGGCCCTGGTCCTCGCGGTCTCCTACGGCCTGGTCCGCCGGGGCTACCACTGGCCCCTCGACGTGGTCGCGAGCTGGTGCCTGGCCACGATGCTGCTGACCCTGACGGCGCTCGCCCTCGGCCGGATCGACAGGACCGGCCGAGGGCGCGGAGCCGGGCGGCGGGACGCCGCGACCGGTCAGCCGAAGTAGCCGTCGAACATCCGCTGGAACTCCCAGCCCGCGAACCGGTCCCAGTTGACCGACCACGTCATCAGGCCGCGCAGCGCCGGCCAGGTGCCGTGCGGGGTGTAGGTGCCGCAGCCGGTGCGCTTCGTCAGGCAGTCGAGCGACTTGGTGACCTCGGCGGGGGCCACGTACCCGTTGCCCGCGTTGACCGACGCGGGCATGCCGATGGCGACCTGGTCGGGACGGAGCGGCGGGAAGACGTTGTCCGGGTCGCCCGCCACCGGGAAGCCGGTGAGGAGCATGTCGGTCATGGCGGTGTGGAAGTCGGCGCCGCCCATCGAGTGGTACTGGTTGTCGAGGCCCATGATCGGGCCCGAGTTGTAGTCCTGGACGTGCAGCAGGGTGAGGTCGTCGCGCAGGGCGTGGATGACGGGCAGATAGGCGCCGCATCGCGGGTCCTGGCCGCCCCACTTGCCGGTGCCGTAGTACTGGTAGCCCATCTGGACGAAGAAGGTCTCCGGGGCCATGGTCAGCACGAACCGGGCGCCGTACCTGGCCTTCAGGGTCTTCAGGGCGGAGATCAGGTTGACGACGACGGGGGTGGTCGGGTTCCTGAAGTCGGTGTCGCCGGTGTTCAGGGAGAGCGAGTGGCCCTCGAAGTCGATGTCGAGGCCGTCGAGGCCGTACTCGTCGATGATCTTCGAGACGGAGGAGACGAAGGTGTCGCGGGCCGCGGTGGTGGTCAGCTGGACCTGGCCGTTGGCGCCGCCGATGGAGATCAGCACCTTCTTGCCCGCCGCCTGTTTGGCCTTGATCGCGGCCTTGAAGTCGGCGTCGCTCTCCACGGTCGGGCACTCGGTGACCGGGCAGCGGTCGAAGCGGATGTCGCCCGAGGTGACCGAGGTGGGTTCGCCGAAGGCCAGGTCGATGACGTCCCAGCTGTCGGGGACGTCGGCCAGGCGGGTGTAGCCGGAGCCGTTGGCGAAACTGGCGTGCAGATAGCCGACCAGGGCGTGCGCGGGGAGGCCGGACGATCCGCCGTCGCCGCCGCCTGAGCCGGTGGCCGTGGTGGCCGTGACGGTGGCCGACCGGGCGGACTCGCCCGTGTCGTTGGTGGCGGTGACCTGGAAGGAGTAGGCGGTGGCGGCCGTGAGGCCGGTGACGGTGGCCGAAGTGCCGCCTGCCGTCTGGGTCTTGACGCCGTCGCGGTAGACGGCGTAGCCGGTGGCGCCCGGGACCGCCGTCCAGGAGAGGGCGACGCTGGTGGAGGTGACCGTGCCGGTGCGTAGGCCGGTCGGGGCGGCGGGCGGCTGGCCCGCGTCGACTCCCGGGCCCGTCAGGGTGAGGTCGTCGGCGTAGTAGGCGCCGGTGCCGTACCAGCCGTGCGTGTAGATGGTGACGCTGCTGGTGGCGGGGCCGGTGCGGAAGGTCGTGGTGAGCCGCTGCCAGTCGGGGGCCGACTGGGTCCAGGTGGAGACGTCCGTGGTGCCGGTGCCGCTCGCGCCGAGGTAGACGTAGGAGCCGCGGACGTAGCCGCTCAGCGTGTACTGCGAGTCGGGGCGCACGGTGACCCGCTGCGCGCACTGGGCGTTGTCGCTGCCGGCCGGGGTCGCCCGCAGCGCGGAACCGCCGCTGTGCACAGGGGTGTTGACGGTGGTGCCCGCCGGGCAGGTCCAGCCGTCGAGACCGGTCTCGAAGCCTCCGTTCCTCGCGAGGTCCGCGTCGGCCGCACGGGCGGCCGACGAGAGCGCGGTGATGCCGGGCACGGCCAGCAGAGCGGCCGTCAGCACGGCGAGGACAGGTCTGAAGCGATCCACAAGTGCCTCCGGGCATGGGGGAATTGGAGGGGTGGAGCGCGCCCAATTTGGTCCAGACCAATCCTGTTGTCAAGACCTCACGCGGTCACCCCGCACCTCCCTCCCCGGCCAGTCCCGCCGCCGCCTCGTGCATCGCCAGCTCCAGCAGCGCCGGATCGGTGAGGGTTCCCGAGCCGTCGGGCACGACCAGCCAGCGCACCCCGCCGGTGGACCGCCCCGGGTACGGCACCACGATCCAGGTGCCCGACCCGGCGGTGCGGATACCGGTGCCGAGCCACCGCGCGGCGGTGCCCGGCGGCACGAAGAAACCCATCCGGGCGTCGCCGAAGTCGACCAGCACCGGGCCGGGCCGGTCGATGACCCGGGTGAGCACGTCGAGCGTCGGATAGCCCAGCGTGGCCGGCAGGATCAGCACGTCCCAGGCCTTGCCCGCGGGCAGCAGCGCCACCCCGAGCGGATTGCGCTCCCACTCCCACCGGCACGCCCCGGGCTCGGGCGCCACCGAGGCCAGCCACTCGACGGCCGTCTTCTCCCCAGTCATGAGGGGACCTCCCTTGTCTCACGTCGACGCGGTCGCGTCACGGGAGAGAGGGAGGTCCCGGGTCGATCATTACGCGGGTTGCGGCATCCCGTGAGGGTGAACCGGATCACACTCGACGATCCAGCCGCCGTCCCGTGGTCCCGTGGTCCCGTCGTCCCGCCGTACGGGTCAGCTGTCGAAGCCGAGGCCCATCCGGTCCATCGTGCGCAGCCACAGGTTGCGGCGGCCGTCGTGGCTGTCCGCGTGGGCCAGCGACCACTTGGTGAGGGCGATGCCGGTCCAGGCGAACGGCTCCGGCGGGAACGGCAGCGGCTTCCTGCGGACCATCTCCAGCCGGGTGCGCTCGGTGTCCGCGCCGTCCAGCAGGTCCAGCATCACGTCCGCGCCGAACCGGGTGGCGCCCACCCCGAGCCCGGTGAACCCGGCCGCGTAGGCGACGCCGCCGCGGTGGGCGGTGCCGAAGAAGGCGGAGAAGCGCGAGCAGGTGTCGATCGCGCCGCCCCACGCGTGCGAGAAGCGGACGCCCTCCAGTTGCGGGAAGCAGGTGAAGAAGTGCCCGGCGAGCTTGGCGTAGGTCTCCGGGCGGTCGTCGTACTCGGCGCGCACCCGGCCGCCGTACGGGTAGACCGCGTCGTAGCCGCCCCACAGGATGCGGTTGTCGGCGGAGAGCCTGAAGTAGTGGAACTGGTTGGCCGAGTCGCCGAGGCCCTGCCGGTTCCGCCAGCCGATCGAGGCCAGTTGGCCCTCGGTGAGCGGCTCGGTCATCAGGGCGTAGTCGTAGACCGGGACGGTGTAGGCGCGCACCCGCTTGATCAGGTTCGGGAAGATGTTGGTGCCGAGCGCGACCTTGCGGGCCAGGACCGAGCCGTACGGGGTGCGGACGGCGAGACCGGCGCCGTGCCCGCGCAGGGCGAGGGCGGGGGTGTGCTCGTAGACGCGGACGCCGAGCCGGACGCAGGCCGCCTTCAGGCCCCAGACCAGCTTGGCCGGGTTGAGCATGGCGACGCCCCTGCGGTCCCACAGGCCCGCCTGGAAGGTCGGCGAGTCGACCTGGTCGCGGACCGCGTCGGCGTCCAGGTACTCGACGCCGTCGGCGAGGCCGGCCCGCTCGCTCTCCTCGTACCACGCGCGCAGCTCGCGGGCCTGGTAGGGCTCGGTCGCCACGTCGATCTCACCGGTGCGCTCGAAGTCGCAGTCGATGCCGTGGCGGGCGACGGCCGCCTCGATCTCGTCGAGGTTGCGGGCGCCCAGCTCCTGGAGGCGGTGGATCTCCCCCGGCCAGCGGGCGAGGCCGTTGGGCAGGCCGTGGGTGAGGGAGGCGGCGCAGAAACCGCCGTTGCGGCCGGAGGCGGCCCAGCCCACCTCGCGGCCCTCCAGCAGGACGACGTCCCTGGCCGGGTCGCGCTCCTTCGCGATCAGCGCCGTCCACAGGCCGCTGTACCCGCCGCCGACGACCAGCAGGTCGCAGGATTCGGCGGCGGTGAGCGCGGGTTCGGGGCGGGGCCTGCCGGGGTCGTCGAGCCAGTACGGCACGGGCTGCGCTTCGGAAAGGGATTCGGTCCAACGGGTCATGGCGCTCGGGGCCATGATTTCAACTCCCTACAGGGCTTCTCCGGGTCGTCCCGGCTTCTCTGTCAGGCCTTCTGCCTGGTGCGGCGACGAGTGACGATCATCGACGCCAGCACGAACAGTACGGCGATGAGGAACATGGCCGTACCGATGACATTGATCTGAACGGGCGTTCCGCGCTGCGCCGAGCCCCAGACGAACATGGGGAAGGTGACGGTCGAACCCGCGTTGAAATTGGTGATGATGAAATCGTCGAAAGAGAGCGCGAAGGAGAGCAGCGCGCCCGCGGCGATGCCGGGTGCGGCGATGGGCAGTGTGACCCGCAGGAAGGTCTGCGCGGGTCCGGCGTAGAGGTCCTGGGCGGCCTGTTCGAGGCGCGGGTCCATCGACATCACCCGGGCCTTCACGGCGACCACGACGAAGCTGAGGCAGAACATGATGTGGGCGATCAGGATCGTCCAGAAGCCCAGCTGGGCGCCCATGTTGAGGAACAGGGTGAGCAGCGAGGCGGCCATCACGACCTCGGGCATCGCCATCGGCAGGAAGATCATCGAGTTGACGGCGCCGCGGGCCCGGAAGCGGTAGCGCACCAGCGCGAAGGCGATCATCGTGCCGAGGGCGGTGGCGCCGACCGTCGCCCAGAAGGCGATCTGGAGGCTGAGCGAGAGCGATCCGCACATGTCGGCGACCCCGCACGGGTCTTTCCAGGCGTCCAGGGAGAACTGCTGCCAGGCGTAGTTGAAACGGCCCTTCGGTTTGTTGAAGGAGAAGACCGTGACGACGATGTTGGGCAGCAGCAGATATCCGAGTGTCACCAGTCCCGCGATGACGACGAGATGCCGCTTGAGCCAGTTGACGAAGGGCATTTAGACCAGATCCTCCGTCCCGGACTTGCGGATGTAGAAGGTGACCATGAGGAGAATCGCGGCCATGAGGATGAAGGAGAGGGCCGCGGCCGTCGGATAGTCCAAGATCCGCAGGAACTGCGTCTGGATGACGTTTCCGATCATGCGGGTGTCGGTGGAGCCGAGCAGTTCGGCGTTGACGTAGTCGCCCGTCGCGGGGATGAAGGTCAGCAGCGTGCCGGAGACCACGCCCGGCATCGACAGCGGGAAGGTGACCTTGCGGAAGGTGGTGAACGGCTTCGCGTAGAGGTCGCCTGCCGCCTCGTGCAGCCGCCCGTCGATCCGTTCGAGGGAGGTGTAGAGCGGCAGGATCATGAACGGCAGGAAGTTGTAGGTGAGGCCGCAGACCACCGCGAGCGGGGTGGCGAGGACCCGGTCGCCCGCCGTCCAGCCGAGCCAGCTGGTGACGTCCAGGACGTGCAGCGTGTTGAGGACGCCGACCACGGGCCCGCTGTCCGCGAGGATCGTCTTCCAGGCGAGGGTGCGGATCAGGAAGCTGGTGAAGAACGGCGCGATCACCAGGATCATGATCAGGTTGCGCCAGCGGCCCGCGCGGAAGGCGATCAGATACGCCAGCGGGTAGCCGAGCAGCAGGCACAGGATCGTCGCGGCCGCCGCGTACAGGACCGAGCGCAGGAACTGCGGCCAGTACTCGGACAGCGCGTCCCAGTAGGTGACGAAGTGCCAGGTGACCTTGTAGCCGTTCTCCAGGGAGCCGGTCTGCACCGAGGTGGACGCCTGGTAGATCATCGGCAGCGCGAAGAAGACCACCAGCCACAGCAGTCCCGGCAGCAGCAGGAGGTACGGCGTCCAGCGGCCCCGTTTGCGCGGCGGCTTCGGCCTGTCGGAGCCCGGCACCAGGGGTGGCGCCTCGGTGGCGGCGGCCATCAGGCGGCCACCTCGTCCGCGCCCGCGTCGGTGCCGGTGGTGGCGGACCGGTCCGCTCCGAAGCCGAAGGTGTGCGCGGGGTTCCAGTGCAGGACGACCTCGGCGCCGGGCACCAGCCGGGTGTCCCGGTCGATGTTCTGCGCGTAGACCTCGACCTTCGGGCAGGCCGGGCTGTCGATCACGTACTGGGTGGAGACGCCGATGAAACTGGAGTCGGTGATCCGGCCGGTGATCCGGTTGCGGCCCTCGGGTACGGCGCCCGCCTCGTCGGCGTGCGCGAGGGATATCTTCTCCGGCCGCACCCCGACCAGCACCTTGCCGCCGGCCGCCGCCCGCGCCGAACATCGCGCCCCGGGCAGCACCAGCTTGCCGCCGCCCGCCTTCAGGACGATGTCGTCGCCGCTCCTGGTGTCGACCTCGGCCTCGATCAGGTTGGAGGTGCCGAGGAAGTTGGCGACGAACGTGGTGGTCGGGTTCTCGTACAGGTCGCTCGGGGCGCCGAGCTGCTCGACCCGGCCCGCGTTCATCACGGCGACCGTGTCGGCCATCGTCATGGCCTCCTCCTGGTCGTGCGTGACGTGCACGAAGGTGATGCCGACCTCGGTCTGGATGCGCTTCAGCTCCAGCTGCATCTGACGGCGCAGCTTGAGGTCGAGGGCACCGAGCGGCTCGTCGAGCAGGAGCACCTTGGGGTGGTTGATGAGGGCGCGGGCGACGGCCACGCGCTGCTGCTGGCCGCCGGAGAGCTGGTGCGGCTTCTTGCGCGCCTGCTCGCCGAGCTGCACCAGCTCAAGCATCTCCTCGACCTGCTTCTTCACCGACTTGATGCCGCGCCTGCGCAGCCCGAAGGCGACGTTCTCGAAGATGTCGAGGTGCGGGAAGAGGGCGTAGGACTGGAAGACGGTGTTCACCGGCCGCTTGTACGGCGGCAGGTGGGTGACCTCCTGGTCACCGAGGTGGACGGAGCCCGCCGAGGGCTCCTCAAGGCCCGCGATCATCCGCAGGGTGGTGGTCTTGCCGCAGCCGGACGCGCCGAGCAGGGCGAAGAACGAGCCCTGCGGGACGGTCAGGTCCAGCGGGTGCACGGCGGTGAAGGAGCCGTAGGTCTTGCTGATGCCGGAGAGGCGCACGTCGCCGCCGCCGTCGGTGGTTGTCGTCATCGTCGTCACGCCCCTGTGAGCTTCGCGAACTTCGCTTCGTAGGCCGTCTCCTCTTCCGCGCTCAGTGCGCGGAAGGCGTGGGACTTCGCGGCCATGGCCTTGTCGGGGAGGATCAGCGGATTGTCCGCGGCCCCCTTGTCGATCTTGGTGAGGTAGGGCCTGACGCCGTCGACGGGACTCACGTAGTTGACGTACGCGGCGAGTTCCGCGGCCGGTTCCGGCTCGTAGTAGAAGTCGATGAGCCGCTCGGCGTTGGTCTTGTGCCGCGCCTTGTTGGGGATCAGCAGGTTGTCGGTCGACGTCATGTAGCCGCTGTCCGGGATGATGTAGTCGACGTCCGGGCTGTCCGCCTGGAGCTGCACGATGTCACCGCCCCACGCGACACAGGCCGCGATGTCGCCCTTGGTAAGGTCGGACGTGTAGTCGTTGCCGGTGAAGCGGCGTATCTGGCCCTTGTCGACGGCCTTCTGGATGCGGGCGACGGCCGCGTCGTAGTCGTCGTCGGTGAACTTCCGCGGGTCCTTGCCCATGTCGAGGAGGGTCATCCCGATGCTGTCGCGCATCTCCGAGAGGAACCCGACCCGGCCCTTCAGCTCGGGCTTGTCGAGCAGGTCGGAGACCGACTTCACCTCGACGCCGTCGAGCGCCTTCCTGTTGAAGGCGATGACCGTCGAGATGCCCTGCCAGACGTAGGAGTAGGCGCGGCCCGGGTCCCAGTCGGGGTCGCGGAACTGTGCCGACAGGTTGCTGTAGGCGTGCGGCAGGTGGGACGGGTCCAGTTTCTGGACCCAGCCGAGCCGGATCAGCCGGGCGGCCAGCCAGTCGGTGAGGACGATCAGGTCACGGCCCGTGGCCTGGCCCGCGGCGAGCTGCGGCTTGATCTTGCCGAAGAACTCGTTGTTGTCGTTGATGTCCTCGGTGTACTTGACGGCGATGCCGGTCCGCCGCCTGAACTGGTCGAGGGTCGGGTGGCTCTTGCCGCTGTCGTCGACGTCGATGTACTCGGTCCAGTTGGAGAAGTTCACCGTCTTCTCGGTGGCGGAGCGGTCCTCCGCCGAGGTGCCGCCCTCGGTCCGGCCTGCCGCCGGGATACCGCAGGCGGTCAGCGCGCCGAGGCCGCCGACCGCGAGGGCGCCGCCGGCGGAGGCGCGCAGCAGCGACCGCCGGGTGAGGGCGGCCCTGCCGTTGCGGAAGCTGCGCCGCATGGCGGCCACCTGGGCCGGGGACAGGCGGTCGGGCTCGTACTGCTCCATGCGCTTGATGCCCTTTCGGGAGGGTCGGTCCGTGTCTGCCACGTGGGTCCGGCCGGTGGCCGGCCGTCGCTAGCGGTCCCCGAAGATCGTGCGGTGCCAGTCCTTCCTCGCCACCGCGGTGTTGTCGAACATCACATGCTTCACCTGCGTGTACTCCTCGAACGAGTACACCGACATGTCCTTGCCGAAGCCGGAGGACTTGTAGCCGCCGTGCGGCATCTCACTGATGATCGGGATGTGGTCGTTGACCCACACACAGCCCGCCTTGATCTCCCGGGTGGCGCGGTTCGCCCGGTAGACGTCACGGCTCCAGGCGGAGGCCGCGAGTCCGTAGGGGGTGTCGTTGGCGAGGGCGATCCCCTCGTCGTCGCTGTCGAAGGGGAGCACCACGAGCACCGGTCCGAAGATCTCGGACTGGACGACCTCGCTGTCCTGCGCCGCGTCGGCGATCAGGGTGGGGAGATAGTACGCGCCGTTGGCCAGATCGCCCAGGGGTGTCTCGCCGCCGGTCACCACGCGCGCGTAGCCGCGGGCCCGGTCGACGAAGCCGGCCACCCGGTCGCGGTGGGCGTGCGAGATCAGCGGGCCGAGGTCGGTGCCTGGGGCGGACGGGTCGCCGAGCCTGACGCCCGCCATCAGGGCGGCGGTGCGCTCGACGAACGCCTCGTACAGCCCTCGCTGCACGTACGCGCGCGTGGCGGCCGTGCAGTCCTGGCCGGTGTTGATGAGCGAGCCGGCGACCGCGCCGTGGGCGGCGGCCTCCAGGTCGGCGTCGTCGAAGACCAGGAAGGGCGCCTTGCCGCCCAGTTCCAGGTGCAGCCGCTTGACGGTGGCGGTGGCGATCTCGGCGACCCGCTTGCCGACGGCGGTGGAGCCGGTGAACGAGGTCATGGCGACGTCCGGGTGGCCGACGAGGTGTTCGCCCGCCTCCCGTCCGGTGCCGGTGACGATGTTGACGACCCCGTCGGGGATGCCGGCGTCCGTGACGGCCTGCGCGAACAGCAGGGAGGTCAGCGGGGTCAGCTCGGCGGGCTTCAGCACGATCGTGTTGCCCGCGGCGATGGCCGGGAGGATCTTCCAGGCGGCCATCTGGAGCGGGTAGTTCCAGGGCGCGATGGAGCCGACGACGCCGATGGGCTCGCGGCGGGTGTACGAGGTGTGGTCGCCGGAGTACTCACCGGCGGACTGGCCCTGGAGGTGGCGGGCGGCACCGGCGAAGAACGCGGCGTTGTCGACCGTCCCCGGCACGTCGAACTCGCGGGTCAGCTTGAGCGGCTTGCCGCACTGGAGGGACTCGGCGCGGGCGAAGTCCTCGGCGCGGTCGGCGAGCACCCCGGCGAGCCGGTGCAGCGCGTCCGAGCGCTCGCCCGGGGTGGCGCCCGCCCAGCCGGGGAACGCGGCGCGGGCGGCGGCGACGGCCGCGTCCACGTCGGCGGGCCCGGCCAGCTCGTAGGTGTAGCAGCCCTCGCCCGTGGCCGGGTCGACGACCCTGTGGGTGCGGCCCGACGTGCCCGTGACCAGACGTCCGGCGATGTACTGCGCGCCGGCCGCGAACCGGTCCTGCGCGGGGAATCGGTCCGGGGTGGCAGTGCCCGGGTTGTGCATGTCGCTCTCCTCCGCCGGCGCCCCGCGGCACGGGGCCGGATGGCGTAGCTCCAGCTCGATTTGAGTGCCGATCCTGACAGAGCCAAGGGCGTCCAACAAGTGATTCCGTTGTTGCCTTTTGGTTACGCGACGGAATCTGTCGACCAGGTGTCGAGTGGGCGCGGAAAAGGGAGGACGGAGTGTCCGTGGTCGCTGTCACACTCGCGTGCATGGAAGGAACCACGGGGAAGATCGATTCACGAGAGGCGCTGGTCAAGGCCGTCCGCGCGGGGGCGACGGTCAAGTACCTGCACTTCTGGGGCCACCGGCCGCCGCCCTCAGGACGGCTCGGCCCCGGCTGCCTCAGCCAGTGGTGGCCGTCGCCGTTCACGGTCGACGGGGTGGCGTACGCGACCGCCGAGCACTGGATGATGGCCGCCAAGGCCCGGCTGTTCGGCGACCCGGAAGGGGAACGGCGCGCGCTGGCGGCGACGCACCCGGCCGAGGCCAAGAAGGCCGGGGCGCAGGTGCGGGGCTTCGACGAGGAGACCTGGCGGCGGGAACGCTTCAAGATCGTCGTCGAGGGCAACGTCCACAAGTTCACGGCCGACGAGGAGCTGCGGCGGTTTCTGCTCGGCACCGGGGACCGGGTCCTGGTGGAGGCGAGCCCGGTGGACCGGATCTGGGGCATCGGCCTCACCACGGCCGACGAGGCGGCCCACGACCCGGCCCGCTGGCGCGGCCAGAACCTGCTGGGATTCGCACTGATGGAGGCGCGGGCGCGCGCGGCGGATTAGGGGGGTGGGCGTCCTGGGGCGCGGGTCGGGTTCTCCGGGCGTCAGAAGCTGGCGAACACCAGGGTGAACATGCCGATGCCGAACAGGACGCCGAAGCCGCCGCAGATCATCCCCGCCAGGGCCACGCCCGGGTTCGTCGCCTCGCCCCTGGTGGCCTTGGCCCGGCCGATACCGCCGAAGATCAGGGCCAGGACCCCGAGCACGATCGCCAGCGGCCAGAAGCAGAAGCCGACGGCCGCGAGGATGCCGAGGACCAGGGCGGCGGTGCCCATGCCGTTGCTGGGCGGCGGCGTCATCCCGCCCGCCCAGGCCGGGTAGCCGCCGACGCCCTGGGCGCCGTAGCCGGGTGCGGTCGGGTAGCCGTAGCCGCCCGGGTAGCCGTACGCGGGCTGCCCGGGGCCGCCCGGGGCTATCGGGGGCGGCGGCACCGGCTCACCGGGGTGGCCGAGCGGGGGCGCGTAGGGCAGCCCTGATCCGCCGCCGGTCGCGGGCGGGGCGTAGGGAGGCGGGGTGCCCTGCGCGGGCTGGGCGTACGGGGGGTGGGCGCCGGGGGTGGGCTCGCCGTACGGGGGGTGGGCGCCGGGGGCCGGCTGACCGTAGGTGGGCAGGGGGCCTGGGGCCGGCTGCGCGTAGGGCGCCCGGTCGCCGGGGGCCGGCGGGGCGTACGGGTTCGCGTCGGCCTGGCCGGGCCGGTCCGGGGCCGGTGGTGCGGCGGGGTGGGCCCATGGCTGGGGTACCGCCGCGGCCGGGTCTGACGGCGCGTCTCCAGGCGACGACTTGGGCGCGTCTCCAGGCGACGACTTGGGCGCGTCGACGCTCACCGACTCACCCTGCCGTGGATCTGATCCCGACCCCGGCCCTGCTCCCGCTCCCGACCCTGATCCCGTTGCTGATCCCGGTCCCGTTTCTGATCCCGGTCCCGGCACCTTCGTCCCCGGCGTCCCGAAGTCACCCGCGCTCTCGACGACGGTGTGCCCCGCGCCGGGTGGCGGCGCGTCGGCGACGGGCGGTGCCCATGGGTCGGGCGTGGGCGGGGCCGGGTCCGCGGGGCCGGCGGCGTCGAGTTGGGTGGCCCAGGGGTTCGGGGTCGCGCCGGTCGTCCCGGACACCCCCGCCGAGACATCCCGCCCGGCCCAGGGGTCCGCGGCCGGCGCGCTCCCGGCCCACGGCGCCGAACCCTCGGCCGCCGTTCCCTCCGTCACCGCTCCGCCCGGCACCGTTCCGCCCGTCACCGCTCCCCCGGGTCCCGTTCCCCCGGGCCCCGTTCCTTCGGTGACGTCGCGGCCCGCCCAGGGGTCCGACGCGGGTGCCGGGGTCGCCCCCGCGCCCGCGTCAGCCGGTTCGGCTCGTTTGGACAGGGGGACGCTGGGCGTCTGCCGCCGCGGGGCGGGTACGGCGTCGTTCTCCGGTATTGCCGGCGTCTGCGCGTCGTCGGACATGCCCGGGACCCCCTCTGTCGAACGTCTTGTCATGCTACGGCCCCCGTCGAACCCGTGTGGTCCGGGCCTACGATGATCCTCGAGTCACCGATCAGCCGATCACCCGCGTCCCGTCCGGCCGACCCGCCGGGGACGCCGTTCCGGGGAGGAACCCTTGACCGACCACCGTTTCGAGTCCGCGTCGGCGCCGCGCGATCTGCACGCGTTCATCGCCGGACTGCCCAAGGCCGAACTGCACGTCCACCACGTCGGCTCCGCCTCCCCGCGCATCGTGTCGGAACTGGCCGCCCGGCACGCCGACTCCAAGGTCCCCACCGACCCCGAGGCCCTCGCGGACTTCTTCACCTTCACGGACTTCGCGCACTTCATCGACGTGTACCTGTCCGTGGTGGATCTGGTCCGCACTCCGGAGGACGTCAGGCTGCTCACCTACGAGGTGGCGAGGAACCTGGCCCGCCAGCAGGTGCGGTACGCGGAACTGACCGTCACACCCTGGTCGTCGACCCGTCGCAACATCGACGAGCGTGCGTTCATGGACGCGATCGAGGACGCCCGCAAGGCGGCCGAGGCCGACTTCGGGACCGTGCTGCGCTGGTGCTTCGACATTCCGGGCGAGGCGGGCCTCGAAGCCGCCGAGGAGACCCTGCGGCTCGCCACCGACGACCGGCTGCGCCCGGAGGGCCTGGTGTCGTTCGGGCTCGGCGGCCCCGAGATCGGCGTGCCGCGCCCGCAGTTCAAGCCGTACTTCGACCGGGCCATCGCGGCCGGGCTGCGGTCGGCGCCGCACGCCGGTGAGACGACCGGTCCCGAGACGGTGTGGGACGCGCTGACCCAGCTCGGCGCCGAGCGCATCGGCCACGGCACCAGCTCCTTCCGCGACCCGAAGCTCCTCGCCCACCTCGCCGAGCGGCGCATTCCGCTGGAGGTGTGCCCGACGTCCAACATCGCCACCCGCGCCGTCGCCACCCTCGACGAGCACCCGCTCAAGCAGTTCGTCGAGGCCGGTGTGGTGGTGACGATCAACTCCGACGACCCGCCGATGTTCAACACCGACCTCGACAACGAGTACGCGGTCGCCGCCCGCCTGCTCGACCTGGACGAGCGCGGCGTCGCCGACCTGGCGAAGAACGCGGTCGAGGCGTCGTTCTGGGACGAGGCGGGCAAGGCCCGGCTGGCCGCCGAGATCGACACGTACACCTCGCGGTGGCTCTCCTCCTGAGCACCACCACAATGGGCGCATGCAGACTCTGACGGCCGTCGGCCATCGCGGCGCCCCATACCACGCCCGTGAGAACACGCTCGAATCACTGCGTTCCGCGCTCCGCCTGGGCGCGGACGCGGTGGAGATCGACGTACGACTCACCCGGGACGGCGTGCCCGTGCTGCTGCACGACGAGACCCTCGACCGGCTGTGGGAACACGACAAGCCGCTGAGGTCGCTGTCCGCGGACCAGGTGCGCGCGGTGACCGACGGCGGGGTGCCGACGCTGGCCGAGGCGCTCGCCGCGACCGACGGCAGCCGGGTGATGATCGACCTGCCGGGCGAGCCCGACGCCCGCGCGGTGGCCAGGATCGTGGCGGCGGCCCGCGAGGCCGGGGCCGCCGAGCGCGTCTACTACACCGGGGACGCGCCGACGATGCTCGCGGTGCGCGCGGCCGACCCGTCCGCCGAGATCGCCCTGACCCGGACGACGCTGGCCCCGGCGCGCGCGGGGCTGCTGGACGCGATCAAGCCGCGCTGGCTCAACTACCGTTTCGCGCTGGTCGACCGGGCTCTGGCGGAACGGGTCCACCAGGCCGGCTGTCTGCTGTCGGTGTGGACCCCCGACACCCGCCGCTCGATGCGCAGACTGATCGGCCTCGGCGTCGACTCGATCACCACGAACCGGGTCGACACCCTGCACGCGCTGCGGAGTCGGGCCACGCCGGCGGGCCCGGCACGGTCGAGGGGCGGGGCGACGGCCTGAGCGTCGGCGCCCTCGCCCGCCCGGAGCCGGATCAGCGGGGCCGCCGTCGCCTCCAGCGGTCCCGCCCGGTCGAGGTGGCCGGCCGACTCGCCGGCGTCCCGCGCGGAAGGGTGCTGACCGACGGCGACACCTTTTCGCGCGGCCGGTGACCCGCGGGCGGGTTCCGGGGCCTGCCGCCCGCGCCCGGCGGTGGGCGTTACGAGCGGCGCGTGGCCCGCGGGTCGCGGGGGTCGTCCGTTGACGGAACCGCCGTGGCTCGGGAACTCTCGGTCGGCGCGACGGACGCGCCCGACGGCGATGTAGGGGTCGGCGCCTCCGACGCGGAGGTGGCCGGCGTCGTCTGCCGGGGCCGGGACGCCGAGCGCCTGGTCGGCGGCGAGGGGACCGGCCTGCTCGTGGTGTCGGCGGGGTCGCCGCGCCGTTCGGGCACGGGGGACACCGGGGACCGCGGGGACGGCGGCGCCGTCGAGGGCCGTCCCGCCGGCGGCGGCGCCATCGGGACCGCGGGGGTACCGGGGGCCGCGGGCGCCGACAGGCGCAGCGGCAGCGCGACGAGGACGGCGACGGCGCAGGTCACCCCGGCGGCGGTGACGGCGCGCAGCGCCTTGCGGCGGCCGGCGGTGCGGCGGATCTCCCGGTAGCGGCCGGCCGGCGGGCCGAGGAACTCGTCCGGGGGCCGCAGGATGACGGTCAGGGGATCCTGCGGGTCCTGCGGGTCGGGTCCCACGCTGTCCTCAGGGGGTGTGGTCAAGGCTTCTCCTCAGATGGACGCGGAGCAGTTCTCTGGCCGCGTGGAGGTCGGCCTTGACGGTTCCTTCCTTCCGCCCGGTCAGCGCGGACACCTCCCGGATCGGCATGTCAGCGTAGTAGTGCAGCAGGATCGGGACCCGCAGTCGCTCCGGGAGCGACTGCACGAGCAACCGGACCGAGGGGTCGGCCTGCTCGGGGTGCGGGCGGACGGCGGCCTCCGTGGTGGCCCGGCGCATCGCCCGCCGCTCGCGCTCCAGTTTGCGCCAGTGGTCCCGGACCAGGTTGGCCGCGGTGACGTAGAGGAATCCTCGGGGTTCGTCCACGGACGTCCAGCGGGCCCAGAGCCGGGTGAACGCCTCCGAGGCGATCTCGTGGGCCGTCTCGTCGTCGTCGACGAGCCGTCGGCACCAGCCGGCCAGGCGTGGGTAGAGGGCGGCGAACAGCTCGGACGCAGCCCTGTCACGGGACCGTTTCAACGCTCTCCATGGTCGTGGGGGCACGTGGGGAAGGATGCCGGGCCGACGGCGTACGTTCCGCGGCCCGGCATCCTGTGCACGCGGATCAGGTTCGGTCGGCTGCCGACGCGGCGAAGACGATCACGTTGTCGGCGTAGCCGTCACCGCTGCGGGCGCCGCCGCAGGTGATGAGCCGCAGCTCCGGCCGGTCGACGTCGCCGTACACCTCGTCGGAGGGGAAGGCGGACTTGGCGACCGTGCGGACGGCGGTGACCGCGAAACGGGCCGGGCCGCCCTTCTCCAGACGCGCCTCGATCAGGTCGCCCTTGCGCAGCTCGGAGAGGTGACGGAAGACTCCGTCGCCGTAGGAGCCGACGGTGACATGGCCGAGGATCACCGACGGTCCGGTCTGACCCGGGGTCGGTGAGTGCCGGTACCAGCCGGCCCGGTCGTGCGCGGTGACCGGCGGCACCTGGACGGTGCCGTCGGCGGCGAGACCGAGCCGCAGCAGCGGCGTGTCGACGTGGATGGCCGGGATCAGCAGCCGTACCGGCACCGACCGCGGCAGCGGGCGCGGTGACTCGGCGGGCGTGGACGGCGCGCCGAGGGAACCGGCACCCGCGCCCTTGCCCGTGGCGTTCGCGCTGCCCGGTCCCTCCGTGCGGACGCCGGTGCCGTCGCCCGGTCCGCAGCCCGCGACCAGCGACACCGCGGCCGCGCCGAGGAACGCGCGCCTGGAGAACGGACTCATGCCCCGGTCGCCCGCCGGCGCCGTACGACGAAGACACCGGCGGCGCCGGCCAGCAGCGCGGTGGCGGCGGCCCCGCCGATCGCGGCGGCCGGGCTGCCGGAGTCCGACGCGGTGCCCGTGACACCGGTGTTCGGCGCACCGGCCGGCACCACGGAGACCTGGTCACGGGCGGGCGCGGGGGCGGCGCTCGCCGCGCGGGTCGGCGCGGCGCTCGCGACCGGCGACGCCTCGGAGGCGCGGTCGCCCGGCGCGGCGGTCGGGACCGGCGACGCCGCCTGGGAGGGGCGGGTCGACGGGGTGGTCCCGTCGGCGAACGCGGGGACGGTGCTCAGCAGGACGGCGGCGCAGCCGACTGCCGCGGCACCGAGGAAGGTTCGACGCATGAAGTGGCTCTCTCTCGTTGGCGGGAAGGAATCGAGCGGAGAGACGAGACAGGCGGGGCACAGGTTGTAAAGAGATGGCAAAGTCGCGTTTGGCGGGTCGGCGGCCGGGTTCGTGGGCCGGTGGAGGTCAGCCGTGCAGCGCCCGGTACGCGGTCACCGCGCCCGGGTGCAGGGCGATCCCGCCGGTGCCGATGAGGCTGCGGACGTCGAGGAACTGGGTGCCGACCGCGTTGCCAGGCACCAGGGCGCCCGCGCGCAGCACCAGCAGCCGGGTGAGCGTCTCGGCCACCCTGCGGTCCAGGTCGGGACGGCAGACCAGCAGGTTGGAGACGCCGATGGTGGCGACGCCCGCCGCCGCCCGGTACGCGCCCTGCGGCAGCGACACCTCTTCGAGTCCGGCTCCGGCCCGCCCGTCCGCGCCACCGAGCCTGGCCAGCAGCCCGCCCAGCGGCAGGAACCGCAGCCCGGGACGGTCGTCGAGGTCGGAGAGGGTGGGCAGCGGGACACCGCCCGCCACGAGGAGCCCCTCGATCGCGCCGGTCCGCATGGCGTCGGCGGCCGTCTCCAGCGGGAGGTGGCGGACGGGGACGTCACCGAGGGAGAGCCCGGCCGCGTGCAGCAGCCGCTCCCCGAGTTCGGCGGCGCCCGATCCGGTGGCGCCGAGCGAGACGGTGTGCCCGGCGAGGTCGGCCACCGTGCGCACCGGCGAGTCGGCCCGCACGGCGAACTGGAGGTACGTCTCGTAGACCCGGCCGATGGCCCGCAGCGGCACCGCCTCGGGCAGCGGCCCCGCGACCTTGACGGACCGCGCGGTGTCGGTGAGGACGAGGGCGAGGTCGGCACGCCGGTCGCGCAGCAGCTCGATGTTGGTGAGGCTGCCGGGCGTGGTGCGGACCCGGCAGGTCAGCCGGGGGTGGGCGGCCTCGATCTCGGCGGCGAGCAGCCGTCCGAACGCGGCGTAGAACGCGGTGGGTTCCCCGGTCGCGATCCGCAGCTCCCCGCTCGGCCCGGGGTCCTGCCGCGACGCGTCCCCGGCCACGACGCCGCCCACCATCCCTCCGAGGACGACCCCGAGCCCGGCACGGAGGGCGACCCGCCGGGGAGGGGCGGGGCGGGGGATGGGGGGTGGGGCGTGCGGGTCCGGTGGGGCGTGGGTGTCCGGCGGGACGTGGGGGTCCGGCGGGGTGTGCGGGTCCGGTGGGGCGTGGGTGTCCGGCGGGACGTGGGGGTCCGGCGGGGTGTGCGGGTCCGGTGGGGTGTGGGAGTCCGGCGGGGTGTGGGAGTCCGGCGGGACGTGTGGGTCCGGTGGCGTGTGCGGGCCCGGCGGGACGTGTAGGTCCGGTGGCGTGTGCGGGCCCGGCGGGACGTGCGGGCCCGGCGGGACGTGCGAGTCCGGTGGCGTGTGCGGGTCCGGCGGGACATGGGGGTCCCGTGGGGTGTGCGGGTCGCAGCGGCCACCCGCGTCTTCCAGGTGATGCGGATCGGGCGAGGCGTGCGGGTCGGGCGAGCCCTGCGCGTCGTCGCACCGGCCGCCCGCGTCCCCCGGGTCACGAGGTCTCCCCCGGCCGTCCCGCCTCATCGCGTGCCCCCTCTCCCCCGTGGCAGCAGCGCCCGTGCCCGCAGGCCGTTCGGGTGGGCGAGGGTCAGTTCCAGTCGGCCGCCGCGGGCCACGAGGAGCTGTTCCGCGATGGCCAGACCCAACCCCGTGCCCTTCGTCGTGTTCGTCCTGTTCATCGCGCCCGTCCTGTCCGCCGCGCCCGACGCGCCCGTCATGCCCATCGCGTCCGACGCGGTCGTCGCGCCCGTCGCGTCCCTCTCGTCCATCGCGCCCGTCGCGAAGTTGGCGTCCGAGCGCCAGAACCGCGTGGTGGCCAGGGCGAGTTCGGCCGGGCTCAGGCCCGGTCCGTCGTCCGTGACGGTGAGGACCGCCCACCCGCCGTCCGTGCCGCAGTCGAGGGTGACGGTGGCGCCGCGGCCCGCGTACTTGATCGCGTTGTCCAGCAGGATGTCGGCGACCTGGGCCAGTTCGCCGTCCGTGCAGAGGGCCACGACCGGCGGGGGCGCGTCGTCCGCCGTGAGCCGCACTCCCGCCCGCCGCGCGACCGGCTCCCACCGCCCGCACTCCCTGGCCACCACCGCCGCGACCTCGCACCGCACGTCGGGCCCGTCGGTCACGGCCAGTTCACCGGCCCGGTGTTCGGCCGCGGCCAGCGCCAGCAGATCGTCGAGGAGGGTCTCGAGGCGGTCGAGTTCGGTGGTGACGGCGGTGTACGTGCGGCCGGCCGAGGCGGGCAGATGCGGGTCGAGGGCATCGACCCGCAGCCGCAGCGCGGCCATCGGGTTGCGCATCTGGTGCGAGGTGTCGGCGACGAGCCGCCGCTGCTGTTCGAGCGCCGCCGTGACCGTGCCGGCCATCCGGTTGAACCCGGTGGCGAGCTGGCGCAGTTCGGGCGGCCCGCCGGCCCGGGTCTGCTCCGGCGGCAGCCCCGCGGCGAGCTGTCCGACGGCACGGTCGAGGCGGCGCAGCGGGCTGACCACCCAGCCGGTCGCCGCGCGCGCGAGGACCGTGCAGGCCACCGCGACCAGGGCGGTCCCGGCGAGGACAGCGGCCCAGCGGCGGGCGATGTCGTGCGCGGCGGTGCCGACCGAGGCCCGCAGCACGACGGCGCCCGAGACCCTCGTCCCCGATCCGGCCGGTTCGGCGAACCCCCGTTGCCCGTGCGACCAGGGGCGCAGCGCGCCCGAGGGGTGCGCGGTCTGGTTGCGCAGGGCGGCGTCGAGGAGGCGGGCGACGGCGGGTTCGCCGGCCCGTACGCCGCCGGTCTCGACGAGGGGCCGGCGCCGGGTGTCGGTGACGACGAGCCCCTCGCCGTAGAGCTGGGTGTAGCGGCGGGCCTCGGCGGTCAGCGCTGAGGTGTCGCCGGTGGCCGCCGCCTGGTCGGCGAGGGACGCGAAGCGGTCGAGGTCGGAGCTGCGGGCGAGGGCCCACTCCTGGGTGCGGTCGGAGGCGGTGAACAGCAGCAGCGGGACGGCGAAGGCGGCCACCGCAAGCACGACGAACATCAGCAGCACGGCCTGGACCCGGGTGCGCACGCCGCGTTCACTCCCCGAGCCGGTAGCCGAAACCCCGGATGGTGGTGAGGAGTTCGGGGCGGCGCAGCTTGGCCCGCAACTGGGTGAGGTGGACGTCGAGGGAGCGCGAGACCGCGTGGTAGGCGTCGCCCCACACCGCGTCGAGGAGCTGCTCGCGGCTGACGGCGGTGCCCGCGCGGGCGGCGAGGACGGCGAGGATGTCGAACTCCTTGGTGGTCAGCTCGACGCGGGCGCCGCCGACGTCGACGCGGCGGACGTCGAGGTCGATCTCGACGTCGCCGACGCGCACCGCGCCCGCCCCGGGTCCGCCGCGGCCCCGGTTGCGGCGGGTGACGGCGTCGATACGGGCGAGCAGCTCGGCGAGCCTGACCGGTTTGACCAGGTAGTCGTCGGCGCCGAGGTGCAGTCCGCGCACGACGGAGCGCTCGTCGCCGCGCGCGGTGAGCACCAGCACCGAGAGGTCGCTGACGGCCCGCAGGGCGCGCAGGACGTCGAGGCCGTCCATGTCGGGCAGGCCGAGGTCGAGCAGGAGCAGGTCGGAGCTGCGGTGGTAGGTGAGGACGTCCCGGCCGTGCCGCACCCGGCGGGTGACGTGCCCGTGGTCGTAGAGGACCTCCACCAGCGCCGAGGCGACGCCGTCGTCGTCCTCGGCCAGCAGTATCTGCACCCCGCGACCTCCTGTCGTCCCGCGCCGCGACCCGTCGGTCCCGGGCCGTGCCGCACCCCCGCCCGCCTCCGAATGTAAACCACACACACCGCCTACCACCTGCGACGATGCACGCACGGACGGTCAGCGGGGCGGCAATGTTAAGGGACGGTTAGTTCTGTGCCCGGGTGTCTCGCGGGTACCTCGAGGGCGGCGCGAGGCTGCGGCGGTCGACGGCATCCGCACCCCGAGGAGGCACCCCTTGATCATCGACTGCCACGGTCACTACACGACCGCGCCGCCCGCCGTCGCGGCCTGGCGCGACCGGCAGATCGCCGCCCTCGCCGACTCCTCGCTCACCCCGTCCCGCGCCGAACTGCGCGTCGGGGACGACGCGTTGCGGGAGAGCGTCGAGCCGAACCAGCTGCGGCTGATGGACGAACGGGGCATCGATCTCACGGTGTTCTCGCCCCGCGCCTCGTTCATGGCGCACCACGTCGGGGACTTCGCCACCTCCGCCGCCTGGGCCGCGCTCTGCAACGACCTCTGCCACCGGGTCAGCCGGCTGTACCCGGAGCGGTTCGCGCCCGCCGCGATGCTGCCACAGTCACCGGGCGTGGACCCGGCCACCTGCGTCCCCGAACTGACGCGCGCGGTGGAGGAGTTGGGCGCGGTGGCGGTGAACCTCAACCCCGATCCGTCGGGCGGCCACTGGAGCGCGCCGCCGCTCACGGACCGCTCCTGGTACCCGGTCTACGAGAAGCTCGTCGAGTACGACGTGCCGGCGATGATCCATGTCAGCACCAGTGTGAACCCGGCGTTCCACACCACGGGCGCGCACTATCTCAACGCGGACACCACGGCGTTCATGCAGCTCGTGCAGGGCGACCTGTTCGCCGACTTCCCCACGCTGCGGCTGGTCGTGCCGCACGGCGGCGGCGCGGTGCCCTACCACTGGGGCCGCTTCCGCGGCCTGGCGATGGCGCTCGGCAGGCCGCCACTGGAGGAACACGTGCTGGGCAACGTCTACTTCGACACCTGCGTCTACCACCAGCCGGGCGCCGACCTGCTGTTCGACGTGGTGCCGACGCGCAACATCCTGTTCGCCTCGGAGATGATCGGCGCCGTCCGGGACATCGACCCGTGCAGCGGCCACCACTTCGACGACACCCGCCGCTATGTCGAGGCGGCCGGGCTGTCGGCGGCCGACCTGGCGGCGGTCCAGGAGCACAACGCGCGTGCCGTGTACCCGCGCCTGGACGCCTTGTTGAGGAGCCAGAACCGCTGAGCCGCCAAGCTCGGCCCCGCCCCGCCCCCTCACGCCTCTCACCCGGCCCCGCCTTCGCACCCGGCCCCGGTCCTCGCACCCGACCCCGGTCCCGACCCTCGCACCCGGCCCCGGTCCCGACCCCCGCACCCGCACCCGCACCCGCAGGAGAAGTCCGCGATGCCCACCCCGCTGCCCCCGCTGTCCCCGCAGCCCCCGCTGTCCCCCAAGTCCCCCGGCTGGCTCGACTGGTACCCGAATCCGTCCGCGCCGCGCCGCGCCCTCCCGCCCGGCACGGTGGACACCCACTGCCATGTCTTCGGCCCGCAGGCCCGTTTCCCCTTCGCACCGGAGCGCAAGTACACGCCCTGCGACGGCGGACGCGACGAACTCTTCGCCCTCCGCGACCACTTGGGCATCGCCAGGAACGTCATCGTGCAGGCCACCTGCCACGGCGCGGACAACGCGGCGATGCTCGACGCGGTCCGCGCCTCCGACGGCCTGGCCCGCGGCATCGCGACGGTCCGCCCCGACATCGGCGAGACCGAACTCCGCGCCCTCGACGCGGCCGGGGTGCGGGGCGTCCGCTTCAACTTCGTGCGCCGCCTGGTCGATTCCTCGCCCGAGGCGGACCTGACGACGATCGCCAGGAAGATCGCCCGGCTGGGCTGGCACATCGTCCTGTACTTCGAGAGCGCCGACCTGCCCGACCTGGAGGACTTCTTCGCCTCGCTGCCGACCCCGCTGGTGGTGGACCACATGGGCCGCCCCGACGTCACCGGGCCGGTCGGGGGACCGGAGTTCAGCCGCTTCCTGCGCTTCGTCGACGACAACGACGTCTGGGTGAAGGTGACCTGCCCCGAACGCCTCAGCGTGAGCGGCCCGCCCGCCCTCGACGGCGAACGCCATGCGTACACCGACGTGGTGCCGTTCGCCCGCCGGGTGGTGACGGAGTTCCCCGACCGCGTCCTGTGGGGCACCGACTGGCCGCACCCCAACCTGACGGACCACATGCCCGACGACGGCCTGCTCGCGGACCACGTCGACCACCTGACGCCGACGCCAGAACACCGCCAGAAGCTGCTGGTCACCAACCCGATGGCCCTGTACTGGCCGTGACGGCGGGCCCGAGCCCCCTTCCCCCCTCCCCCATCCCTCCCTCCGATCCGAAGGGCCGCCCGTGCGGAACGCCAACGCGATGAACCGGATGAACCGGCTCCCGGTCTCCGGCTTCCACAAGACCATGCTGCTGGCCGTCTCCTTCGCGTACTTCTTCGAGTTCGCGGACATCAACAGCTTCGCCACCACCGCGCCCCAGCTGATCGACCTGTGGGGCGTGACGGTCGACCACGTCGCCTACGTCACCTCCCTGTCATTCGTCGGCATGTTCGTCGGCTCGCTGGCCGGCGGCGCCCTCGCCGACCGCTGGGGCCGCAAACGGGCCCTGGTGCGGACGACGATGTTCTTCGGCCTCTTCTCCCTCGTCTCCGTCTTCTCCTGGGACCTGGTCTCCCTCGGCGTGTTCCGGGTGCTGACGTCGGCGGGCCTGTCGGCGATGACGGTCGTCGGCGTCGTCTACATCAACGAGATGTATCCGGCCGCGGTCCGCGGCAAGTACCAGGCGTACGCGATCGTCATCGGCATCTGCGGCACCCCGGTCACCAACCTCATCGCCAGCGTGGTGGTCCCGCTCAGCGACTGGTCGTGGCGGCTCGTCTACCTCTGGGGCTCGCTCGGCCTGCTGCTCATCCTGTTCACCCGGCACCTCAAGGAGTCGCCGCGCTGGTACGAGAGCAGGGGCGACCACGAGAAGGCCGACGAGGTGCTGCGCGCGATCGAGGCGCAGGTGGCGGCGGAGAAGGGTCCGCTGCCCGAACCGGCCCCGCCGGTGACCGAGGCGCCGGTCACCAAGGCACCGCTGCGGCTGCTCCTCCAGCGCAAGTACCTGCTGCCGACGCTGCTGCTCACGGTCGTCTGGGTGACCCAGACCATCGGCTTCTTCGGCTATTCGAGCTGGGCGCCGACGCTGCTGGCGAAGGAGGGCTTCAGCGTGGAGAAGTCCGTCTTCTACGTGGCCCTGACCACGGTGGGCGCCCCGCTCGGCTCCTACCTGGCGGCGCTGGTCACCGACCGCTTCGAACGCAAGTGGTGCCTGGTCGGCTTCGGCACGGTGATCGCGGTGTGCGGGCTCCTGTACGGCCTGACGTTCAGCCCGGTCCTGATCATCGTCTTCGGCTTCCTGGTCAACCTCTTCGAACGCGGCTACACGGCCCTCGGCTACGCCTACTCGCCCGAGGTCTTCGACACCCGGGGCCGCTCCCTGGGCACCAGCGTCTCCTACGGCCTCGGCCGCCTCTCGAACGCGGCGGGCCCGCTGATCGTGGCGTCCCTCTACACGAACCACGGCTACCGCAGCGTCTTCTACTTCATCGCGGGCACCTGGCTGACCGGCGCCGTGGTCCTCGCGGTCTTCGGCCCCCGCACCCGGGCGGCCCGCCTCGCGGAGACGGCGACGTGAGCGGCCGGGGTGTCATCCCCCGGCGCAGCCACGCCTCCGGTGGTCGTCACGGTGGTGCGTCCAGAGGACGACGTCACAGACGCGCAGCGCGCTGACGGTCTCCGAAAGCCCGGCGGAAGCCCGCAGCTCCAGCAGCTCGCGGTGGAGCGCGCGGTCGTCGGCGCGGAGCGCGCCGTGCAGCCCGAGCCAGTAGGACTTCGGCCGGCCGACGAGGCACTTGACGACCTCGTCGTAGACGGGGAGCAGCCGAGGACGCTTGCGCGCGAGCAGCTTGCCGGCCTTGACCCATCCGATCCCGTCCTGCTTGAGCAGCAGACGCCAGGCGTCATCGGCCGGGGACCCGGGCTCCAGGTCGGCGGCGTCGGCGTCGACCATGTCGAGATCGTGGGGAATCCGGCTCAGCAGTGCGGAGATCCGGCGCCCGAGGTCGCCTTCGAGGAGGTCGAGGGCGACCTGCGAGGGGATGGTCACCGACAGGGTCTGCACCGCGAGCAGGTCCTCGGCGGTGACCGTGTTCATGACCTGGGGCCGGTCGCCGCCGCCTCCGAGGTGCTCGAAGCGGCTCCCCGTGTAGGGGATCACGCCGCTCTCGGACCGGGCGGCGAAGTAGGCCCGCAGCCGCGCCGGCGCCCGCTCGGAGGCGACGACGGTCCGCAACCGCTGCTCGAACGACGGGGGTCGGTCTGCGGTCACGGGCTGCTCCGGGGGCCGTCGTCAGGTGGGCGGCCAGTTTCGCAGAGCCAGGTCGGTCACTCGGTGCAGTTCGTCGGAACCGGCACCGCCCACGGCCTGGACGGCGACGCCGTTCGCGACGGTCATGAGGTAGCGGGCGAGCAGCAGCGGGTCGGCGCCGGGCGGCAGGTCGCCCTCGTCCAGGGCGCGTGCGAACCGCTCGTGGAGCTGCACGACGCCCTCGTTGCGCCAGGCGACGAGGGCGTCGCGGGCGTTGCGTCCGGGCTCGCCCGCGGCCAGGGAGCCCTGGACACCCAGGCATCCGGCGGGGCAGCCAGGCCGGGTGGTGGCCCGCACGCAGCCGTCGAGGAAGGCGGCGGCCACCTGGCGGGCGGTCGGTTCCCGCAGCGCCCGGCCGAGGTAGGCGGCGGGGCCTTCGGAGTAGCGCTCCAGGGCCTTGCGGAACAGCTCCTCCTTGTTGCCGAAGGCCGCGTACATGCTGGTGCGGGTGATGCCCATGGCGCTGGTGAGGTCGGTGAGGCTGGCGCCCTCGTAGCCCTGCTCCCAGAAGACGTGCACGGCGCGTTCGAGCGCCTCGTCGGCGTCGAACCCTCTCGGCCGGCCGGCCGGCGCCTTGCGGTGGATCTCCATGACGCCATCCTACTCTTTCTGTACCGATCGGTTCGGAAGGTGTTACGGTCACCCCTGACAGCATTCAGTACCGATCGGTACCGAACTCAGGGAGGGCATGGCCATGGGCATGGACACAGCGGGCGGCACCGGCACAGGGCGGCTGGCGGGCAGGACCGCCGTCGTCACGGGCGGCGGCACCGGGATAGGTCTGGCGAGCGCCGTCCGGCTGGCGGCCGAGGGCGCGCACGTCTTCGTCACCGGCAGGCGCGCGGCCGAACTGGAGGCGGCCGTCGCCGAGATCGGCCCCGACCGGGCCACCGCGGTACCCGGCGACGTCTCGAACCCGGCCGATCTGGACCGGCTGTACGACGCGGTCCGCGCCCGGGGCCGGGGCCTGGACGTGGTGTTCGCCAACGCGGCCTACGCCGAGTTCGCCACCCTGGAGGAGGGCACCGAGGAGCACTTCGACCAGACGTTCGGGGTCAATGTGCGCGGCACGGTCCTCACCGTGCGCAAGGCCCTGCCGCTGCTCAACGACGGCGCCTCGGTGATCCTCAACGCCTCCACCGCCGCCGACCACGGCACCCGGGCGTTCGGCACGTACGCGGCGTCCAAGGCCGCCGTCCGCTCCTACGCGCGGACCTGGGCCAACGAACTCGTCGGCCGCGGCATCCGGGTCAACGCGATCTCACCCGGCCCGGTGGACACCCCCGGCATCACGTCCGTCTTCGGCGAGGAGAACGCGGCCGACGCCAGGAAGAACCTCGGGTCCGCCATCGCGGCGGGCCGGATGGGCCGGCCGGAGGAGATCGCCGCGGTGGTGGCGTTCCTCGCCTCGGACGAGAGCAGCTTCGTCCTCGGCGCCAACCTGTACGTGGACGGCGGCGAGAACCAGGTCTGACCGGCCGCCGTCCGAACGCGGGCACCGCCGGTCACAGGCCCACGATCCGGTTCCACCGCTTCGCGAACTCCACCCGCTCCTGTGCCGCGATGTCCCGCGCGATCACCAGCCGCTCGCGCATCCCGCCGTCCGGGAAGATCAGGGGGTTCTCCGCGAGTTCGGCGGTTTCCTTGTCCTTGGACGCGGCCAGGACGTCCCGGGCGGCGGGGACCGGGCAGACGTAGTTGACCCAGGCCGCCAGCTCCGCCGCTACCTCCGGCTCGTAGTAGTAGTCGATCAGCCGCTCCGCGTTCCCCTTGTGGCGGGCGCGGTTCGGGATCATCAGGGAGTCCGACCACAGCTCCGCGCCCTCCTCCGGGACGACGAAGCGGATGTCGGGGTTGTCGGCCTGGAGCTGGATCACGTCGCCCGAGTACGCCTGGCAGGCCAGGACATCCCCGCTGACCAGGTCCTTCGTGTAGTCGTTGCCGGTGAAGCGGCGGATCTGGCCCTCGGCGACATGCTTCTGGACCTGGTCGCAGACCTGGTGGAAGTCGTCCGCCCGCCACTTCCTGATGTCGACGCCGTTGCCCTGCATCAGCAGCGCGAACGCCTCGTCGAGCCCGGAGAGCAGGGTCACCCGGCCCTTGAGGTCCTTGGCCCACAGGTCGGAGACCCGGCGGATCTCCCGGCCCACCCTGCGGCGGTCGTAGGCGATGCCGGTGATGCCCGACTGCCAGGGCACGGTGAAGCGGCGGCCCGGGTCGAAGGCGGGTGAACTCAGCAGCGGGTCGAGGGACTTGGCGAGGTTCGGCTGCCGGGACCGGTCCATCCGCTGGACCCAGCCGAGCCGCACGAACCGCGCGCACATCCAGTCGCTGATGACGATGAGGTCCCGGCCGGTCTGCTGGTGGTTCATCAGCGCGGGGCTGATCTTGCCGAAGAACTCGTCGTTGTCGTTGATCTCCTCGACGTAGTCGACGGCGATCCCGGTCCGCTTCTCGAACGCGTCCAGCGTCGGCCGCTTCGTCGCGTCGTTGTCGTCGGTGTCGATGTACAGCGGCCAGTTGGCGAACCGCAGCCGCCTGTCCCGCTCCGAGACGTCGGCCACCGCGCGGTCGCCGGGCGCCACGTACGCGGCCGGCACCCCGCATCCGGCGAGCCCGCCGAGCACCGCACCCCCGCCCAGCGCGCGCAGCAGGGTCCGGCGGGAGGGCGGGCGGGTCTTCGGTGTCAGGGCCATTGCGGCAGCATGCAACTCCCCCGCCCGGCCGGACAATCGACGCTGCGTCGAGCGCGATCCCGCAGGCAGGACACCTTGTCCAGCGCCAGGGTCAAGGCCGTCCCACGCGCCGGTGACGGCGACGGCCCCGACGCCGACGCGCGACGGCCCCGGACGGCTCTCGCCGTCCGGGGCCGTCGTCGGGGGCCGCCCGGAGCTGTCAGGGACCGTCCAAGACTGCGGAGCCGCCCTCTCCGTCTCCTCGGCTCACGCGTCCAGCGACGTCATCACGTGCTTGATCCGCGTGTAGTCCTCGAACCCGTACCCGGACAGGTCCTTGCCGTAGCCGGACTTCTTGAAGCCGCCGTGCGGCATCTCGGCGACCAGCGGGATGTGGGTGTTGATCCACACGCAGCCGAAGTCGAGCCGCTTGGACATCCGCATGGCGCGGCCGTGGTCCTTGGTCCACACCGAGGAGGCCAGCGCGTAGTCGACGCCGTTGGCCCACTCCACGGCCTGGTCCTCGTCGGTGAAGGACTGGACGGTGATGACGGGTCCGAACACCTCGTTCTGGATGATCTCGTCGTCCTGCTTCAGCCCGGACACCACGGTCGGCGCGTAGAAGTAGCCCCTCTCGCCGACCCGGTGGCCGCCCGCCTCCACCTTGGCGTGCGCGGGCAGCCGCGCCACGAAACCGGAGACCTGTTCGAGCTGGTTCGGGTTGTTGAGCGGGCCGTACAGGACGTCCTCGTCGTCGGGCTGCCCGGTCTTCGTCTCGGCCGCCGCCTTGGCGAGCGCGGCCACGAACTCGTCGTGGATCGACTCCTGGACGAGGACCCGGGTGGCCGCCGTACAGTCCTGGCCCGCGTTGAAGAAGCCCGCGACCGAGATGTCCTCGACGGCCTTGGCGAGGTCGGTGTCGGCGAAGACGACGACCGGCGCCTTGCCGCCCAGTTCCAGGTGGACCCGCTTGAGGTCGCGGGACGCGGACTCGGCGACCGACATGCCGGCCCGTACCGAGCCGGTGATGGAGGCCATCGCCGGGGTCGGGTGCTCGACCATGCGGCGGCCGGTGTCGCGGTCGCCGGTGACGACGTTGAAGACGCCCTTCGGCAGGATCCCGCCGATGATCTCGGCCATCAGGACGGTGGACGCCGGGGTGGTGTCCGACGGCTTCAGGACGACCGTGTTGCCGGCCGCGATGGCCGGCGCGAACTTCCAGACAGCCATCATCATCGGGTAGTTCCAGGGCGCGACCTGCGCGCAGACCCCGACCGGCTCACGGCGGACGATCGACGTCATCCCGTCCATGTACTCGCCGGCCGAGCGCCCCTCCAGCATCCGGGCCGCGCCCGCGAAGAAGCGGATCTGGTCGACCATCGGCGGGATCTCCTCGGACCTGGTCAGCCCGATCGGCTTGCCGGTGTTCTCCACCTCCGCCGCGATCAGTTCCTCGGCCCGCTCCTCGAACGCGTCCGCGATCTTCAGCAGGGCCCGCTGCCGTTCGGCCGGTGTGGTGTCCCGCCAGCCGGGGAAGGCCGCCGCGGCGGCGGCCATCGCGGCGTCCACGTCGGCGGCGCCGGACAGCGGCGCGGTCGCGTACGCCTCGCCCGTCGCGGGGTTGACCACCTCGGTGGTCCGTCCGTCGGCGGCGTCGCGGAACTCACCGTCGATGTGATTGCGCAGACGACGCAGCTCGGTGCTCACTGCCGGCCTCCTGTCGGTGAAGCGGTGGAATGGACGACTACCGTAAGCGGTCGGCCCACGTTTTCAACACCCCTGATCGCGCCAACGCTGCGAAATCCGTAGGTCACGGTCACATAGACAACGGATTTCATCGCTCTGCCCTTGCGGAACCGTCGAGACGTCGTGCACAGTGAGGGAGTGGTCAGTCGAAGCGCAGAACCGAGGGACTCCAGGGAGTCCAGGAACGGCACCCCGCACCTGGATGCCGTCTCCCTCGCCATCATCGAGCAGCTCCAGGAGGACGGCCGCAGACCGTACGCCGCGATCGGCAAGGCCGTCGGGCTCTCCGAGGCGGCCGTCCGCCAGCGCGTCCAGAAGCTGCTCGACCAGGGCGTGATGCAGATCGTCGCGGTCACGGACCCGCTCACCGTGGGCTTCCGCCGGCAGGCGATGGTCGGTGTCAACGTCGAGGGTGATGTCGAGAAGATCGCCGACGCGCTGACCGCCATGTCGGATGTCGAGTACGTGGTGATGACCGCGGGCTCGTTCGACCTCCTCGCCGAGATCGTCTGCGAGGACGACGACCACCTGCTGGACGTCATCAACAAACGCATCCGGACACTGCCCGGCGTGCGCTCCACCGAGAGTTTCGTCTACCTGAAGCTCAAGAAGCAGACCTACATGTGGGGAACCCGATAACCGTGAGCCAGAAGGACCTCAGCAAGACCGCGTACGACCACCTGTGGATGCACTTCACCCGCATGTCCTCGTACGAGAACGCCCCCGTGCCGACGATCGTGCGCGGCGAGGGCACCTACATCTACGACGACAAGGGCAGGCGCTACCTCGACGGTCTCGCGGGCCTGTTCGTGGTCCAGGCGGGGCACGGCCGCACCGAGCTGGCCGAGACCGCGTTCAAGCAGGCCCAGGAGCTGGCCTTCTTCCCGGTCTGGTCGTACGCGCACCCCAAGGCCGTGGAGCTGGCCGAGCGCCTCGCCCACCACGCGCCGGGCGACCTGAACAAGGTCTTCTTCACCACCGGCGGCGGCGAGGCCGTCGAGACGGCCTGGAAGCTCGCCAAGCAGTACTTCAAGCTGACCGGCAAGCCGACCAAGTACAAGGTCATCTCGCGCGCGGTCGCCTACCACGGCACCCCGCAGGGCGCCCTGTCCATCACCGGCCTGCCGGCCCTCAAGGCCCCGTTCGAGCCGCTGGTGCCGGGCGCGCACAAGGTGCCCAACACCAACATCTACCGCGCCCCGCTGTTCGGCGACGACCCGGAGGCGTTCGGCCGCTGGGCCGCCGACCAGATCGAGCAGCAGATCCTCTTCGAGGGTCCCGAGACGGTCGCCGCGGTCTTCCTCGAACCCGTGCAGAACGCCGGCGGCTGCTTCCCGCCGCCGCCCGGCTACTTCCAGCGGGTGCGCGAGATCTGCGACCAGTACGACGTGCTGCTCGTGTCGGACGAGGTCATCTGCGCCTTCGGCCGCCTCGGCACGATGTTCGCCTGCGACAAGTTCGACTACGTCCCGGACATGATCACCTGCGCCAAGGGCATGACCTCGGGCTACTCCCCGATCGGCGCCTGCATCATCTCCGACCGGCTCGCCGAGCCGTTCTACAAGGGCGACAACACCTTCCTGCACGGCTACACCTTCGGCGGCCACCCGGTCTCCGCGGCGGTCGGCCTCGCCAACCTCGACCTGTTCGAGCGCGAGGGCCTCAACCAGCACGTGCTGGACAACGAGGGCGCCTTCCGGGCCACCCTGGAGAAGCTGAACGACCTGCCGATCGTCGGCGACGTCCGCGGCAACGGCTTCTTCTACGGCATCGAACTGGTCAAGGACAAGCACACCAAGGAGTCGTTCGACGACGAGGAGACGGAGCGCGTCCTGTACGGCTTCCTCTCCAAGGCGCTGTTCGACAACGGCCTGTACTGCCGTGCGGATGACAGGGGCGACCCGGTCATCCAGCTCGCCCCGCCGCTGATCTCCCGCCAGGAGACCTTCGACGAG
The DNA here is from genome assembly GCF_005222485.1 of Streptomyces griseoviridis. Classification (NCBI taxonomy): domain Bacteria; kingdom Bacillati; phylum Actinomycetota; class Actinomycetes; order Kitasatosporales; family Streptomycetaceae; genus Streptomyces; species Streptomyces griseoviridis. The sequence continues at coordinate 6,287,798 of NZ_CP029078.1, read as the reverse complement.
ATCGAGCAGATCCTGCGCGCGACGCTCACGGAGGCGTGGACGAAGCTCTGACCCGCACTCCTCCGATCAGCTGATCAACACTGGCCCCGGTGCCGCCCGTTCGAGTGAGAAACGGGCGCCCGGGGCCGTGTGCTGTCCGGCCTCCCGGCCGACGCTGCCTAGCGTGCCAGTGACCGATCGGCCCTGCCTTCGTCGACTTCGTTCCCCCGCTCGGGGGAGCCCGCGAACCGCGCACGGCGTCTCTGATCCGAACCGAGGTGTACGCCCATGGTGGCCCCGCCCGACAGCGACGTGCTCTGGGCACGCGCCCTGTACTTCCGGCACAAGGACGGTTCGCCCGCGCTCGGCGGCGTCTCGCTCGGCGTCGAGGAGGGCGAGATCCTGGCCGTCGTCGGCCCCCGGGGCAGCGGCAAGACGACGCTGCTGCGCTGCCTCGCCGGACTGACGACCGCCCAGCGCGGCGAGGTCTGGTTCACCGGCGTCCCGCTGCACACCATGGGCCGCATCGCCAGGGAACGGCTGCGCCGCGACCGCTTCGGCTGGATCGACCCGGCGCCCTCGCTCGTCCCCGAGCTGACCGTCTGGGAGAACGCCGCCCTCCCCCTGATGCTGCGCGGCACCGGCCGCGCCGCCGCCAGGACGGCCGCCATGGAGTGGCTCGACCGCCTCGACCTCGCCGACCGGGCCCGCAGACGGCCGCACGAGCTGACCCACGCCGAACGCCAGCGCGTCTGCATCGCCCGCGCGCTCGCCCCCACCCCGGGCGTGCTCTTCGCGGACGAACCGACGGCGCCCCTGCACCGTGCCGACCGCGCCCGGGTGCTGCGCACGCTCACCTCGGCGGCCCGCTCGCACGGCATCACGGTGGTGCTGGCCACCCACGACGCGGAGACGGCGGCGCTCGCCGACCGCACGGTCCCGCTGCTCGACGGACGGCGCGTCACCACCGTCCATCTGCCCCCGGTCCCCGACTCGGAAGGTCGCCCGGCGTGCTCGCTCTCCGTCTGAGCCGCGGCGCCCACCCGGCCGTCCAACTGCGCCGCCTGATGGTGGTGGCGGCCTCGGCGGGCACCGGCTTCCTGCTGCTGTGCACGATGGGCTACGCGATGGGCCACCCGGACGACGCCTCGACGGCGGCCCTGCTGCGGCTCGCCTGGTGTCTGACGCCGCTGGCCGCGACCGTCTACCTCGCGGTCGCCGTGGCCCGCACCGACCCGGGCGCGAGGCCCCGCTCGGGACTCGCCGCGGTCGGCCTCGGCCCGGCCGGTCTGATGGCCGTCTCGGCGGTCACCACGGCCCTGTCCTGCGTGCTCGGATCGCTCCTCGCGATGCTGGTCTTCCTGCATCTGCGCGGCGACCTCAACGGCATGCCCTTCGACGGCGCGGCCGCCCAGTTCCTCGCCGCGGGACGCCCGCTGCCGCTGCCCGCGGCCCTGACCCTGCTGGTCCTGGTCCCCGCCTCCGCGTCGCTGACGGTCGCGCTGGCGCTGCGCCCGCGGGAGCCCCGGACACCGGCGCAGGCCAGGCCGTTCGGCCGGTTCGGCGCCTACGGCAGAGCCGACCACCACGAGAGCTTCGGCAGTTACGGCCGCTTCGGCGCCCGTCGCCGAGGCCCCCGCACCGGCACACCCGCGACGACGGCGCCGGCGGTGGCGATGACGACGACGACCGCAATGACGGGGACGACGGCAGCGACGACGGCCGGGGCGGACGGCGTCCGGGCGGTCGTGGACGGCGTCGGCGGCCCGACGGCCGGGAGCGGCACCCACGGCCTCACCAGCGCCCCTGGCCACCACGGTGTCTCCGGTACCGCGGACTCCCACGGTCTCACCAGCACCCCTGGCCACCACGGCGTCCCCGGCCTCCCGGACTCTCACGGCCTCTCAGATACCGCGAGCACCAAGGCCCTCACCGGCACGAACAGCACCACCGGCACCACTGGCACCACTGGCACCACCGGCACCACCGGCACCACCGGCACCGGCCACACCGATGGCACCCCGAGCACCGCCGGCGCGGGTCACACCAACGGCACCACCGGCACCATCGGCACCGTTCACACCAACGGCGCCCCGGGCACCACCCGCACCGACCACCAGGCCGGCCCCGCCACCACCGCCGACCCCGCCGACGCTCCCCGCCCGGACGCCGTTCAGGCCATCGTCGGCCTCACCGACCTCCCGGCCGCCCCCCGCCCGGCGCCCTCCGGTCTGCCCTGGGGGATCGCCACGCTCGCCGCGGGGCTGGCCGTCGAGTCCTACGCGGGCCGGGCCGCCGCCGGCTCCGCGCTCCCGATGCCCGGCGGCCTGGCCGGTGGCGCGCCCGCCGTGCTCCTCGGCTGGGTCCTCACCGCGACGGGCCTCGCCCTGGCGGGACCCGGCCTCACCCACCTGTGCGGGCGGCTGCTCCAGGCGTTCCGCCCGGGTGCGCTGCGGCTGCTGGCCGGGCGGGTGCTGATGGACGAGGCGAGCCGGATCGGGCGCCCGCTGGGCGTCGTCTGCGCGGTCGCCTCCGGCGGGTACGCGATGAGCACCCTGTACGACCCGAGCGGCCCGGCCTTCGGACCGCTCACCCTGCTGGGCACCCTGCTGGTCGGGGGGTGCGCGGTCGCGACCCTGTTCACCGCGGCCGTCGAGGCCCGGCAGTCCCGCGCGGACACCACCGCCGCCCTGGTGCGGCTGGGCGCCCCGGCCGCCACGCTGCGCAGCGCGGCGGCCGTCAGGGCCGGTGCCCTGCTGGCCCTGTTCGGCCCGCTGACGCTGGCCGTCGCGCAGTTGGCGGCGATGCCGCTGACCCGCTGACCCGCCGGGTGCCCGCGCACCCGCCGGAATCGAAGGGGCCCGCGCCGATGAGTTTCGGCGCGGGCCCTGGTCTTCCCTCCCGACAGCACGACAGAGTTGACCGAGGGAGACCTTCGATGTACCAGCAGATGATCTTCGTGAACCTGGCCGTGAACGACCTCGACGCCTCGAAGAGGTTCTTCACGGCGCTGGGCTACTCGATCAACGCCCGGTTCAGCGACGAGAACGCGGCCTCGGTCGTGATCAGTGACACGATCGTGGCGATGCTGCTCACCAAGCCGTTCTACGCGACCTTCACCGACAAGGAGATAGCGGACGCGGCGAAGACCAGCGAGGTGCTGGTCTGCCTGAGCGCCGAAAGCCGGGAGAAGGTCGACGAGTTGGTCGGCCGGGCGATCGAGGCGGGCGGCACGGACACCGGCCGGGTCCAGGACCACGGCTTCATGTACGGCCGCGGCTTCGACGACCTCGACGGCCACACCTGGGAGATCACCTGGATGGACCCGACGGCCGTCGAAGACTGACGGTCCGTCACCATGACGCCGCCCGCGGTGGCCGAAAGCCGTTCGTCCGGCGCATCGGCCCCGACGGCCGTCCCGGCGGCCCCTCTTGCCGCCTCTCGCCCGGGAACGGCCGACGGCGTCCCGTATCGCACGCGGTGACCGGATCGAGGAGACTCCGGAGGCCCTGAAACGTCCCCGTCGTTAATAACCAGGCAAAGCCAACGGCCCGAACCCGCATATGCGTTGACACTCCTTATCGAACGCTTATAGACCTGTGAGACTCCTGGGGACGGTGAAGGTCGGTCACGCGATCGCCTCATCTCCCCCTCAGCCCCCCGCAGTTCTGCATGTAAAGGACAAACGTGTCCATAACTCGCCGCAGCGCACGCCGTACCGTGCGCGTTCTGGGTGTTGCCTCCGCTACCGTGGCGCTCGCTCTGGGTGTCACCAACACAGCGCTGGCCTGCAACATCCGCGAATTCTCGGCCGAAGCCAGCTGTGTCGGCGAAAAGGGTCAGATCGTCGTCACCGACAAGGACGCTTCGGGTCAGGCGGCCGTCATCACGGTCTTCCTGGAGAACAACGGCGCCGACGCCCACCAGGTCGGCGAAGCGCAGGAGATCAAGGGTTCCCGCCAGGGCACCACGGTGACGTTCACCGAGGACTGGAAGCCGAACGCCGAGTACCGCATCCACGTCAAGGCCGGGAACCTGGTCGACGAGGACATCAAGCCGAACCTGACCACCCCGTCCGAGGCCTGCAAGAAGGACGAGACCCCGGCACCGTCGGAGACCCCGTCGCCCTCCGAGTCGGCGACCCCGCCGGCCGAGGAGACGGAGTCCCCGGCTCCGTCGAAGTCGCCGTCGGAGAGCACCACCGCCCCGGCGGGCACGGCGAGCAACGCGCCGTCCCCCGCGGTCGGTGACTCCAACCTCGCCGAGACCGGTGCGAACTCCAACACCGGCCTCATCGCCGGTCTGGCCGCCGCGCTGGTCGTCATCGGTGGCGGTGCCGTGTTCTTCGGCATGCGTCGCCGTGGGGCCAACAGCGGTAGCTGACCCCTCGTAGCGTGCGCGTGCGGCCCGTCCCGTCCAGGGGCGGGCCGCACGTGTGTCCGGCCCGCGCGAGGACGTACGGCGCCCGTGGCGGCCCGGGACGCCGGTCAGTCCAGGACCAGGATCTCCGCCGGGTCGAACTCCACCCCGACCGCGTCCCCCGTCCCCGGCGCGAGGCGCAGCGGGCAGGCCGCCTCCAGGCGCGGCGCGTCCCGCGGCTGGAGATGGACGGCGACATGGGTGCCGCGGAAGGTGCGGGCGGTGACCGTGCAGCGCAGGCCCTCGTCGGCCGGGACGAGCCGGACGCCGGCCGGGCGCACCAGCAGGGTGCGGGGGCCCTGGGGGGCGCCCTCGGGGACCGCGAGCTTGCCCCAGGGGGTGACGGCCGCGGTGCCCGCGACGGTGGCCTCCACCACGTTCTCGAAGCCGAGGAAGCGGGCCACGAACGCGTCCGCCGGGTGCTGCCAGACCTCCAGCGGGCTGCCGGACTGGGCGATGCGTCCGTCCCGCATCACCACCACCCGGTCGGCGAGCGCGAACGCCTCGCCCTGGTCGTGCGTGACGGCGAGCACGGTGGTGCCCAACCGGCCGAACAGCTCCCGCAGTTCGACGACGAGCCGCTCCCGCAGCGAGCGGTCGAGCTGGCCGAGCGGCTCGTCCAGCATCAGCAGCCGGGGCGACGGCGCGAGCGCCCGCGCGAGCGCCACCCGCTGCTGCTCACCGCCCGACAGCGCGGCGACGGCCCGGCGGGCGGCGCCAGGCAGCCCGACCAGGTCGAGCAACTCCCCCACCCGGCGCTCCTGTTCGCCCTTGCCCGCGCCGCGCATCCGCAGTCCGAAGGCGACGTTGCCGCCCACGTCCCGCTGCGGGAACAGCTGGTGGTCCTGAAACATGAGGCCGACCCCGCGCCGGTGCGCGGGCACCCCCGACTGGTCACGTCCGTCGAGGAACACCCGTCCGTCCGACAGGGGTTGCAGCCCCGCGACCGCCCGCAGCAGGGTCGACTTCCCGCTGCCGCTGGGGCCCAGCACGCAGACGGTCTCGTGCTCGGCGACCTCGAGGCCGACGGTGTCGAGCACCGCCCGGCCGCCGAACCTGACGGTCGCGTCGTCGAGGCTGAGCAGCATCAGAACTCCCCGCTCCGGTCGGTGCGCAGCCGTTCCAGAACCAGCAGGGCCACCGCGCACACCACCATGAGAATCGTCGAAAGGGCCATCGCCTGGCCGTAGTTGAGATCGCCGGGGCGGCCCAGCAGCCGGGCCACGGCGACCGGCAGCGTCGGGTTGTCGGGCCGGGCGATGAACACCGTCGCCCCGAACTCACCGAGCGAGACCGCGAACGCGAAGCCGGCCGCGACCAGCAACGCCCGCCGCACCAGCGGCAGATCGACCTCGCGCCAGACCCGCCACGGCGACGCCCCGAGGACCGCGGCGGCCTCCCTGAGCCTGCCGTCCACCGCGCGCAGCACGGGCAGCATGGTCCGCACCACGAAGGGGACACCCACCAGGGCCTGCGCGAGCGGCACCAGGATCCAGGAGGACCGCAGGTCGAGCGGCGGCTCGTCGAGGGCGATCAGGAACCCGAAGCCGACGGTCACCGCGGACACCCCGAGCGGCAGCATCAGCAGCGCGTCGAAGCCGCGCACCAGCCGTCCCGCGTCCCTGCGGGCCAGCGCGGCGGCGGCCAGCGCGCCGATCAACACGGCGATGGCGGTGGCGGCGAGGGCGTACTGGAGGGAGTTGCCGACCGCCTGGATCGGCGGCACCAGGAAGGTCCCGCCGTCGTCGCGGGTCAGCGCCCGGTAGTAGCCGAGCCCGGGTGCGTCGAGGGAGCGCCGCACCAGCACCGCGAGCGGCAGCACGACCAGCAGCGCGACGGTGGCGAGGACCGCGCCGAGCAGCGTCCACTGGCGGGCGCCGCGCGGCCGCCTGGCGGTCAGCGCCGGGTCGACCAGGCGCAGCGCGCTCTCCCGGCGCCGTACCGTCCAGGCGTGCACGGCGAGGATCGCGCCGACGGCGGCGAACTGGACGAGGGTGAGGACGGCGGCCGTCGACAGGTCGAAGATCTCGGAGGTCTGCCGGTAGATCTCCACCTCCAGGGTGGAGAAGGTGGGACCGCCGAGGATCTGGACGACGCCGAAGGAGGTGAAGGTGAACAGGAACACCATCAGGGTGGCGGCGGCCAGCGCGGGTCCGAGCGCGGGCAGCGTCACCTTGCGCCAGGCCGCGAACGGCGAGGCGCCCAGCATCCGGGCCGCCTCCTCCTGCCGCGGGTCGAGCTGCGCCCACAGCCCGCCCACGGTCCGGACGACGACGGCGTAGTTGAAGAAGACGTGCGCCAGCAGGATCGCCCAGACGGTGGTGTCGAGGCGGACGCCCCACAGCTCGTCGAGGAGTCCGCCGCGGCCGACGAGCGCCAGGAACGCCGTGCCGACGACGACCGTCGGCAGCACGAACGGGACCGTCACCACGGCCCGCACCAGGTGCCGGCCGGGGAAGTCGTAGCGGGCCAGGACGTAGGCGCCGGGCAGCGCGACCAGCAGGGTGAGGGCGGTGGAGGCGAGCGCCTGCCAGGTGGTGAACCACAGGACGTGCCGGATGCCCGACTGCCCGAGGACGTCCGCGATCCGCCCGAGCCGCCAGACCCCGTCGACCCGCAGTCCGCGCGCGACGATCGCCGCGACCGGGTAGGCGAAGAACACCCCGAAGAACGCGACGGGCAGGGCCATCAGACCGAGCCGCGCCGCGTTCCCCTTCCGGCCGCGGGGGCCGGCCGGGGCGCCGGCTACTTCAGTACGAGTGACGTCCACGTCTTGACCCACTGGTCGCGGTGTGCGGCGATCCGGTCGGGGGCCAGCGTCTGCGGGTCGCCGGCCTGCGGACCGTACTCGGTGAAGACGGCGGGCACCTTCGCGCCCTCGACCACCGGGTAGACGAACATATTGAGCGGCATGTCCTGCTGGAACTCCTTGCCGATCAGGAAGTCGATCAGCGCCTTGCCGCCCGCGGTGTTGCGGGCGTTGCTGAGCAGGCCCGCGTACTCGGTCTGGCGGAAGCAGGTGCCGGTGGCGACGCCGGTGGGCGCGGTGGCCGGCCGCGGGTCGGCGTAGACGACCTCGGCGGGCGGCGAGGAGGCGTACGAGACGACGAGCGGGCGGTCGCCCTTGGCCTTCCTGCCGCCGGCCGACCCGGAGAACTCCTCGTTGTAGGCCTGCTCCCAGCCGTCGACGACCTTGACGCCGTTGGCCTTCAGCTTCTTCCAGTAGGCGGGCCAGCCGCCGTCGCCGTAGCGGGCGGCGGTGCCGAGCAGGAAGCCGAGGCCGGGCGAGGAGGTGGCGGCGTTCTCGGTGACGAGGAGGTTCTTGTAGGCGGGCTTGGTCAGGTCGTCGAAGGAGGTCGGCGGGGTCAGCTTGTGGGCGCTGAAGTACGCCTTGTCGTAGTTGACGCAGATGTCGCCCGAGTCGATGGGGGTGACGCGGTGCTTGTCCTGGTCGGCGCGGTAGCGCGCCTCGACCGTGTCGGCGCCCTTCGCCGTGTACGGCTGGAAGAGGCCGTTGTCGAGGGCCCGGGAGAGCAGGGTGTTGTCGACGCCGAAGAAGACGTCGCCCTGCGGGTTGTCCTTGGTGAGGATCGCCTTGTTGACGGCCTGGCCCGCGTCGCCGTCCTCGAGGACCTTGAGCGTGTAGCCGGACCGCTTCTCGAAGTCCGCGACGACCTTCTTGGAGACGGCCCACGAGTCGTGGCTGACGAGGGTGACGGTCTTGCTGTCGGCCGCGGCGCCGCCGCCCGAGCCGCCGCACGCGGAGAGCGTGACGAGGCCGATGCCGACGGCGAGTGCCGTGAGCTTCTTGGTCTGCACTGGATTCCTCCTGGGGGTGACCAGGAAGAGACGCGGCCCTGCCCGGGAAACCGCGGACGGCTCCCGGGCAGGGCGCAACAGCATGAGTAGTGTCCGAACTTCCTACCCAGAATGACCTGGGCGAGGTTCAGAGGGTCTGCGGCCCGGTTGCCGCACTCTCAGCGCTGTGGCGCTCCCCTGTCGGAATATGAAGATGTGAGATGGCTGGATTACGGGCCCAGGTTACCGCTCGGTGGCGGCGAGCTGACCACAGGCACCGTCGATCTCCTGCCCGCGGGTGTCCCGGACGGTCACCGGCACCCCGTGGGCGGCGATGGCCTCCACGAACGCCTTCTCGTCCTCGGGCCGCGAGGCGGTCCACTTCGAGCCCGGCGTGGGGTTCAGCGGGATCAGGTTGACGTGCACGGGCTTGCCCCGCAGGAGCCGCCCGAGCCGGTCACCGCGCCACGCCTGGTCGTTGATGTCCCGGATCAGCGCGTACTCGATGGAGAGGCGCCGCCCGGAGCGCTCGACGTACTCGAACCCGGCGTCCAGGACCTCGCGCACCTTCCAGCGGGTGTTCACCGGGACGAGGGTGTCGCGCAGCTCGTCGTCGGGGGCGTGCAGGGAGATCGCGAGCCGGCACCTGAAGCCCTCGTCGGCGAACCGGTTGATGGCCGGGACCAGACCGACCGTCGACACGGTGATGCCGCGCTGCGAGAGGCCGAGGCCGTCGGGGGCGGGGTCGGTGAGGGCGCGGATCGAGCCGACGACCCGCTTGTAGTTGGCGAGCGGCTCGCCCATGCCCATGAAGACGATGTTGGAGAGCCGCGCGGGCCCGCCCGGCACCTCGCCGTCACGCAGCGCCCGCATGCCGTCGACGATCTGGTGCACGATCTCGCCGGTCGACAGGTTCCGGTCGAGACCGGCCTGCCCCGTCGCACAGAACGGGCAGTTCATCCCGCAGCCGGCCTGCGAGCTGATGCACATGGTGACCCGGTCCGGGTAGCGCATCAGCACCGACTCGACGAGCGTCCCGTCGAAGAGGCGCCACAGGGTCTTGCGGGTGGCGCCCTCGTCGGTCGACAGATGCCGCACGACGGTCATCAGCTCGGGCAGCAGCGCCTCGCGCAGTCTCTCGCGGGAGCCGGCCGGGATGTCCGTCCACTCGGCCGGGTCGTGGGCGTAGCGCGCAAAGTAGTGCTGCGAGAGCTGCTTGGCGCGGAACGGCTTCTCCCCGATCTCGGCCACGGCGTCCTTGCGCTCGGCGGGCGTGAGGTCGGCGAGATGCCGCGGCGGCTTCTTGGCGGCGCGCGGGGCGACGAATGTGAGTTCTCCGGGCTTGGGCATGGTCGTCCCAGTGTCGCAGATCCGACGGAATGCCCCGCGCGCCCTGTGGACAACGGGCCCCCCGGCATGCGAGAGCCCCGGCGAAATCGCTCGCCGGGGTCTCGTTCGCGCAGGTGGCGGCCGGGTCAGCCGGAACCGACGAACAGCACGAGGAGCAGCCAGACCACCGGTGCCGTCGGCAGCAGGGAGTCGAGCCGGTCCATGATGCCGCCGTGGCCCGGCAGCAGCGTGCCCATGTCCTTGATGCCGAGGTCCCGCTTGATCATGGACTCGCCGAGGTCGCCCAGGGTCGCGGTGGCGGCGACCGCGAAGCCGATCACCAGACCCTGCCACCAGGTGCCGTCGTCGATCAGGAACTGCACGCACAGCGCACCGGCCACCATGGCGAAGGTGACCGCGCCGATGAGACCCTCGCGGGTCTTTCCCGGGCTGATGCGCGGGGCGAGCTTGTGGGTGCCGAAGCGCCAGCCGACGGCGTAGGCGCCGGTGTCGCTGACGACGGTCAGCACCAGGAACGTCAGCACCCGCCAGGGACCGTCGTCGGCGGTGAGCATCATCGCGACGAACGTGGCGAGGAACGGCACGTAGAACGCGGCGAAGACACCGGCCGTGACGTCCTTGAGGTAGCCCTCGGGGGGCTCTGTCATCCGCCAGACGAGCACGGCGAGCGCGGTGAGCGCCATGGCCACCCAGGCGCCCTCGGGGCCCCTGACGTACCCGGCGACGACCATCGCGGCACCGCCGACCGCCAGCGGCACCAGGGGCGCCTTGATGCCCTTGCGCTCCTGGAGCCGACTGGTCAGCTCCCAGAGCCCGACGACCACCGCGACCGTTATGACACCGACGAACGCCGCCTTGACGAAGAACAGGGACGCGACGATCACCACACCCAGTCCGACCCCGACCCCTATGGCCGCGCCCAGGTCACGGCCCGCGCTCTTCTTCTGCGGTGCGGGCGCCGGCTGCGGGGCGTCGGGCATGGGCTCCGGATTCTGCTGGGCCGCCGGGTGGGGCGGCGCGTGCGGCGTGTCGTCGCGGAACGGGGGACCGCTCCACGGAGCGGCCCCCCGGTCGTCATCCTGGTCTCCGCCGGACGCGGGTCCCTCGGGCACGATGGGCATGGGGCGAGTCTGCTGCGCCTGCGGCGCATCGTACGCGGGACCCGCCGGGGCAGCCCCCTGGACCGGCCGCTGGTCGGGCGGCCCCCAGTACCCGGTCTGCTGCGGCGCTCCCCAGGAAGAGTCGTTCATCAGACCTCGAGCAGCTCCGCTTCCTTGTGCTTGAGCAGCTCGTCCACCTGGGCGACGTACTTCGCGGTGGTGTCGTCGAGCTCCTTCTCCGCGCGGCGGCCCTCGTCCTCGCCGACCTCGCCGTCCTTGACGAGCTTGTCGATGGCGTCCTTGGCCTTGCGGCGCACGGAGCGGATCGACACCTTGGAGTCCTCGGCCTTGCCCTTGGCGACCTTGATGTAGTCGCGGCGGCGCTCCTCGGTCAGCTCGGGGAACACCACGCGGATGATGTTGCCGTCGTTGCTGGGGTTGACGCCCAGGTCCGAGTCGCGGATGGCCTGCTCGATGTTGCGCAGGGCCGTCTTGTCGAACGGGGTCACGACGGCCATCCGCGGCTCCGGCACGGAGAACGAGGCCAGCTGGTTGATCGGCGTCGGTGCGCCGTAGTAGTCGGCCACGATCTTGTTGAACATCGCCGGGTGCGCCCTGCCGGTACGGATCGCGGCGAAGTCCTCCTTGGCGACCACGACGGCCTTCTCCATCTTCTCCTCGGCCTCGAGGAGGGTCTCTTCGATCACCACTTGCTCCTGCGTGTCTTGAGTGAGGCCCGGCTGCTGTTCCTGGTCAGGGCGGCGGCCGGCTGCGTCGCGTCTTGTTCCTGCACGGTTCCCGACCGGCGGGACATTGTCCATCCCCCGGTCAGGCTCCGCGGGTGTCGTCCGTCAGTGCCGACCGTCCTGGTCACCCACAAGCGTGCCGATCTTCTCACCCTTGACGGCGCGGGCGATATTGCCCTCGGCCAGAAGCTCGAAGACGAGGATCGGGAGCTTGTTGTCGCGGCACAGCGTGACGGCGGTGGCGTCGGCGACCTTGAGGTCACGGGTGATGACCTCGCCGTACCCGAGCGCGTCGAACTTGACCGCGTCGGGGTTGGTCTTGGGGTCGGAGTCGTAGACCCCGTCCACGCCGTTCTTGCCCATGAGGAGCGCCTCGGCGTCGATCTCCAGGGCGCGCTGGGCGGCGGTGGTGTCGGTGGAGAAGTACGGCATGCCCATGCCCGCGCCGAAGATGACGACACGGCCCTTCTCCAGGTGCCGCACGGCGCGCAGCGGAATGTACGGCTCGGCGACCTGGCCCATGGTGATGGCGGTCTGGACGCGGCTGTCGATGCCCTCCTTCTCCAGGAAGTCCTGGAGGGCGAGGCAGTTCATCACGGTGCCGAGCATGCCCATGTAGTCGGAGCGGGCCCGGTCCATGCCGCGCTGCTGGAGTTCGGCGCCGCGGAAGAAGTTGCCGCCGCCGATGACGACGGCGACCTCGGCGCCGTCGCGGACGACGGCCGCGATCTCACGGGCGATCTTGTGCACCACGTCGGGGTCGACGCCAAGGCCGCCGCCGCCGGAGAACGCCTCTCCTGACAGCTTCAGCAGAAACCGTCCGCGTACCTTGCCGTCGTCGCTTTTCTGGGGCTTGGTGGTCATCGTCGAGTTCCCGCCTCTTTCACGCTGGTGCACATACCAAGAAGGCCATTGCCGCTGGGGTGTCGTTCGCATCCCATGCTCGGCAATGGCCTCCTCGTCAGATCTACTGGCGTCCGTCACGCGCGTGTGCCCTCGACCCTATCGGGAGTGGGCGCCGGTCGCGGTACGGACTCAGATGCCGACCTTGATGCGCGAGAAGCGCTTCAGGGTGACACCGGCCTCGTCCAGAACCTTCTGGACCGACTTCTTGTTGTCGAGCGCGTACGGCTGGCCGAGCAGCGTGGCGTCCTTGAAGAAGCCGTTGAGACGACCCTCGACGATCTTGGCGATCGCGGCCTCGGGCTTGCCCTCGGCGCGGGTGGTCTCCTCGGCGATGCGCCGCTCGGACTCGATGACGTCGGCCGGGACGTCGTCCTTGGCCAGGTACTTCGGCGCGAAGGCGGCGATGTGCTGGGCGACACCCTTGGCGATCTCGGCGTTCGGCTTGTCCAGCTCGACGAGGACACCGATCTGCGGGGGCAGGTCGGGCATCGTGCGGTGCATGTACGCGCTCACGAAGCCGCCGGAGAACTGCGCGAAGCGGTCCAGGACGATCTTCTCGCCGAGGTTGGCGTTGGCCTCGTCGACGAACGCCTGGACGGTCTTGCCGGCCTCGATCTCGGAGGCGAGCAGCGCCTCCAGGTCGGCCGGGGAGGTCTTGGCGACGTGCTCGGCGATCTGCCGGGCCACGGTCTGGAACTTGTCGCCCTTGGCGACGAAGTCCGTCTCGCACTTCAGCTCGACCAGGACACCGGAGGTGTTGTCGTCGGCGATGAGGGACACCACGGCGCCGTTCTCCGCGGAGCGGCCCTCGCGCTTGGCGACGCCCTTCTGGCCCTTGATCCGGAGCGCCTCGACGGCCTTGTCGACGTTGCCCTCGGCCTCGTCCAGCGCCTTCTTGCAGTCCATCATGCCGGCGCCCGTGAGCTCGCGGAGCTTCTTGACGTCGGCGGCGGTGTAGTTCGCCATGATTCCTGGAATCTCTCTCGAAGTCTGAAGATCTACGGGCCGAACGGCGGGGGCTTCGCGGCCCCCGCCGTTCACAACCCGAAGGGGTGAGGGGGTCAGGCCTGCTCGGCGTCCGCGGCCGGGGCCTCGGCGGGGGCCTCGGCGGCCTCCTCGGCAGGGGCCTCGACGGCGGCTTCGGCCGGAGCCTCGGCCTGCTCGGCGTCGGCGACCTTCTCGGTCTCGGCGGAGGTCTGGACCTCGGCGTCGTCGGCCTTCTTCTCGCCCTCGAGCAGGTCGCGCTCCCACTCGGCCAGCGGCTCGCTGGCGGCCTTCTCGCCCTTGTCACCGGTGGCGACGCCGGAACGGGAGATGAGGCCCTCGGCGACGGCGTCGGCGATCACGCGGGTGAGCAGGGTGACGGAGCGGATCGCGTCGTCGTTGCCCGGGATCTTGTAGTCGACCTCGTCGGGGTCGCAGTTGGTGTCGAGGATGGCGACGACCGGGATGTTGAGCTTCCGGGCCTCACCGACCGCGATGTGCTCCTTCTTGGTGTCCACGATCCAGACGGCGCTGGGCACCTTCTGCATCTCGCGGATACCACCGAGGGTCTTCTCCAGCTTGGCCTTCTCGCGCGACAGCACGAGAAGCTCCTTCTTGGTGAGACCCGACGCGGCGACGTCGTCGAAGTCGATCTGCTCAAGCTCCTTGAGGCGCTGCAGACGCTTGTAGACGGTGGAGAAGTTGGTGAGCATGCCGCCCAGCCAGCGCTGGTTGACGTAGGGCATGCCGACGCGGGTGGCCTGCTCGGCGATGGCCTCCTGCGCCTGCTTCTTCGTGCCGACGAACATGACCGTGCCGCCGTGGGCGACGGTCTCCTTGACGAACTCGTAGGCGCGGTCGATGTACGACAGCGACTGGAGCAGGTCGATGATGTAGATGCCGTTGCGCTCGGTGAAGATGAAGCGCTTCATCTTCGGGTTCCAGCGACGGGTCTGGTGACCGAAGTGGACGCCGCTTTCCAGCAGCTCCCGCATCGTGACGACGGCCATGGCCGTTCTCCTTGGATTTCTCGGTTGTGCCGCGGATGCCGGACGGCTTCCGCGCCTGACGCCCGCGTGCGCCCTGCCACGAAGGACCGAGGGGCGCTGACACGGGCCGGTGAGGGCCTCGTGCCGGGGCGTGCGAAGTCGACCCGGTGACCCGGATCGCCAGAAGAAGTGTACGGGACCCGCGAGGTACCGGGTGACGCCGTTGTCCACAACCGACGAGTACTCCACAGGGCCGGGCCGCGCTCGCCCGTTTCCCGTCACGGTACGAGCATGCGACGAACGAAGTGGTGCGCGCCCCGACGCGCGACGGGGACCGGGCGGGCGGTCGCCGACCGACGCGCGGCGAAAACCGGGCCGGCGGTCGCCGACCGACGCGGGACGGGGGCGCGGCCGGGCGCCGGCGGGGCCGGCCCGCTGCCCGTGCTGCCCTTGGTGCCCCTGCTGCTGTTGCTGTTGCTGTTGCTGTTGCTTCTCCACGCGGTACCGCCGCCCGCTCGGCCGACGCCGGGAGGCCTCGCGGCCGGCCGCGGCACGGTGCCCGCCGCCGCCCCGGTGGTCCCGATGATCGCGACCGCCTGGCCGGTGGGGACACGGCCGCCGGTGACGCGCGGCTGGGAGCCCCCGGCGACGGCCTACGGGCCGGGGCACCGGGGCGTGGACCTGGCGACGGCGGCGGGGGCGCGGGTCAGGGCGGTGGCGGCGGGCCGGGTGACCTTCGCGGGCCGGGTGGCCGGACGGGGTGTGGTGTCGGTGGCCCTGGCGGGCACCTCGCTGCGCACCACGTACGAGCCGGTCAGCGCCACGGTCCTGGTGGGCGACGAGGTGGCGGCGGGCGCCGTCGTCGGCACGGTGGAGGCGACGGGCTCGCACTGCGCGACGGCCTGCCTGCACTGGGGCCTGCTCAGCGGCGAGACCTATCTCGACCCGCTGGCACTGCTCCCGCCGTGGCTGCGAAACTCCGGCCCGTCGAGACTGCTGCCGGTACCCGGGACACGGCCGCGAGCCCTACCGGCAGCTCGGGAGGCGCGACCGCGAGCCCTACCGGCACCCCGGACACGACCGCGAGCCCTACCGGCAGCTCGGGAGGCGCGACCGCGAGCCCTACCGGCGCCCCGGACACGACCGCGAGCCCTGCTGGTACCCGGGGGCTCGGGCGCGAGCCCTGCCCGCACCCAGGCCACGGCCACGGCCACGGACCGTGGGAGGGGTCAGCCCCGCACGCCCCGCAGGGCCATCGCGACCGCCGCCTCCGTGATCGTCTCCGGTTCCTCCGCCGCGCCCAGCTCGATACGGCGGACCGCCGCGTCCACGACGCCCTGGAGGAGCATCGCGGCGAGCCGGGGTTCGGCGTGCCCCAGCTCCGCGAGGGCCTCGACGATCATCGCGACGAGCCCGCCGTGCGCGGCCCGGATCTTCTCCCGGGCGCCGGCGTCCAGCTCGCTCGCGGAGATGGCGACGACGGCCCGGTGGCGGCGGTCGCCGACCAGCGCGAGCTGCCGGCGCACATACGCCTCGACCTTGCCCTCCGGCGTCCCGGCCCGCTCCATCGCCAGCGAGACCTCGGCCGCCCAGACCGGGAAGTCGACCTCGCACAGCTCCTCGACCACGGCCGCCCGCGACCTGAAGTACTCGTACACGGAGGACCGCGCGAGCCCCGTCCGCTCGGCCAGCGCGGGGAAGGTCAGCGCCTCCGTACCGCCCTCGGACAGGAGGGACCGCGCCGCGTCCAGCAGGGCGGCTCGCTGCATCGTCCGGTGCTCGGCCACGGAGGCCGCTCGAATCCTTGGCACGTCGACCACTCTACGGACGGACCGCCTCCGGCGGGAGTCGCTGCACCGGTACGGACCGCGACCCGTTCCGGTCAGCGGCCGAAACTCGCCAGCTTGGCGCGCAGCTGGAGCACGGACTTGGTGTGGATCTGGCTGACCCGGCTCTCGGTGACCCCGAGCACGTTGCCGATCTCCGCGAGCGTGAGCCCCTCGTAGTAGTAGAGGGTCACGACGGTCTTCTCACGGTCGGGCAGCGTGTTGATGGCCCGCGCCAGGAACCGCCGCAGCTCCCGGTCCTCGGCGACCTCCACCGGGTTGTCGGCGGCGGTGTCCTCCAGGGTGTCCATGAGGCTGAGCCGGTCGCCGCTCTCGCCGCCCACGTGCAGCAGTTCCTCCAGCGCCACTACGTTGGCCAGCGACAACTGGCTGAACACCGCGTGCAGGTCGTCGACCGCGATGCCCAGCTCGGCGGCCACCTCGCCCTCCGAGGGGGTGCGCCTGAGCCGCGCCTCCAGGGTCGCGTACGCCCGCTCCACGTTCCGCGCCTTCTGCCGCACGGATCGCGGGATCCAGTCGAGCGCGCGCAGCTCGTCGATCATCGCGCCCCGGATCCGGGTGATCGCGTACGTCTCGAACTTGATCTCCCGGTCGACGTCGAACTTCTCGATCGCGTCGATCAGCCCGAACACCCCGGAGGAGACGAAGTCGGCCTGCTCGACGTTGGGCGGCAGGCCGACGCTCACCCGGCCCGCGACGTACTTCACCAGCGGCGAGTAGTGCAGGATCAGCTGCTCCCGCAACCGCTCGTCGCCCGTCGTCTTGTACGACCGCCACAGTTCGTCGAGCGTCGACGGCGCCGGCGGCCGGACGCCGCCACCGTCACGGGCGGCTGGGGGGATGGCCGCCCGGTCGGACCCGGAGGTGTGCTGAGGCATTCGTCGCCTTGTGCCGTTCTGCCGTGAAGTGGGGGTGCCTTGGTGAGGTGTCGGTCTGCTGTCGAGTTGGCCGCCTTGGTCGCGATCCTTGTGAGCGTAGCGTGACTGACACGTCGCAGTGCGCGAGGAGCCCGGCGGGAGGCGTGCGCAGATACGTTCCTGTTGACACCCCCGCCGGGTCACGCCGATCGCGCCGCGCGACCCGGTCCCGACGTCAACTGCGGGA
This sequence comes from Streptomyces griseoviridis, assembly GCF_005222485.1. Taxonomy (NCBI): domain Bacteria; kingdom Bacillati; phylum Actinomycetota; class Actinomycetes; order Kitasatosporales; family Streptomycetaceae; genus Streptomyces; species Streptomyces griseoviridis. The sequence goes on along the minus strand of NZ_CP029078.1, from coordinate 6,270,576 downwards.
ATTTGCAACGGTGTCAGGCTTCCCCCGGACGGCCCAGCCCGCCCGGTCCGCGCCGACTTCGGGGCGCGCGGACCGAGATCACCGCCTGGCGTGTCAACTTCCAGCCGTCGCCATGTCGTTCGACGTACCCGAGTGAGCGGAGCTCGTACAGCCTCGCGACCGCGTCGTCCTCGGTGGTCTGCGCCCCGCGGGCGATCAGGGCGACCCCGGCCGTGCCGCTGCCCGGCAGCGCGGCGAGGACCTGCCGGGCGGCGGGTTCGAGCAGGTCGCGCGGGAGCACGGGCCCCTGTCCCACCGGTGCGAGGTCGCCCATCTCCCCCACCAGCTCGACGACTTCCGCCGCGCCGGTGACCAGCACGGCGTCCGCGCGCAGCAGTTCGTGCACCCCGGCGGAGAGCCCGCTGGTGACAGGACCCGGCACCCCCATGGTGTGCCGCCCGAGCCGCAGCGCGGCCCGCGCGGTGGACAGGGAGCCGCTGCGGTGGGCGGCCTCCACGACGACGGTGCCCCTGGTCAGGGCGGCGATGACCCGGTTGCGGACGACGAATCTGCTGGCCGTCGGATGCTCGCCGGGCGGCAACTCGCCGATCACCAGTCCCTGTTCCGCGATCCTGGCGAACAACTCCGTGTGCCCGCGCGGGTAGGGCCGGTCGACCCCGCAGGCCAGCACGGCGACGGTGGCGCCGCCCGCCCCGAGGGCGCCCCGGTGCGCGGCGCCGTCGACCCCGAAGGCACCGCCGGACACCACCACCCAGCCGCGTTCGGCGAGGCCGGAGGCGAGGGTGGCGGCCACCTGGGCGCCGTACTCGGTGCAGGCGCGGGCGCCGACCACGGCGACGGATCTGAGCGCCCACATCCGCAGGCTGGGCCGCCCCCGCACCCACAGCCCCAGCGGCCGGCCGTCCCCGAGGTCGTCCAGCTGCCGGGGCCACTCGACGTCCCCCGGGCACACGAACCGCACGCCCGCCCGGCGGGCGGTGTCGAGATCCCGTCGCGCCCCGCCGTCCCGCGCCCGTGCCAGCAGCCCGGCCCACCGCCGGTCGGTCACCCCGACGAGTTGCGGCCCGCCGTCCCGCAGCCGCCGCGCCACCTCGACGGCCCCCCACTCCCGGAGCCACCGCCCGCCCACCTCGTCCCCGGGTTCGAGCACCCGGGTGAGGAAGGCACGGGCCCCGGAGTCCGAACCGAGCGCGTGGTCGCCGTCGCCGAGGCCACCGCCACCGTCACACCCCGCACCGGAGCCGCCCGCACCCCACGGACCTCCCGTGCCTCCGTCGTCTCTCCCTTCTCCCCCGTCATCCGAACCGAAGCCGCCCCGACCCCAGTGGCCTCCCCCGTCTCCCGCGTCTCCCGCGTCCGCTCCGTCCCGTCCCCCGGCGCCCCTCACCGCAATCCCCCGATGGCCATCGGCACCCCTCGGGGCACCCCCGTGCGCAGTTGCAGTGCCAGCGCCACGTCCGTCGCGTCGGGCCTGGCGTGGCCGACCAGGTCGGCGACGCTCCAGGCGACCCGCAGGACCCGGTCGAGCCCGCGGGCGGTGAGGACGCCCCGTTCGAGACCGCCCTCGGCCTCGTCCATGGCGCCCCGCTCCGCGTGCCACCGGCTGCGCAGCTCGCGTCCCGGCACCTCGCTGTTGGAGCGCCACGGGGTGCCGGCGAGGCGGGCCGCGGCCCGTTCCCGCGCCGCCCTGACCCGGTCGGCGACCGCCGCCGTCGACTCGCCCCTGGCCCCGCGCTCGGTCAGCTGGGCCCGGGTCACCCGGTCCACCTGGACCCGGAGGTCGACCCGGTCGAGCAGCGGCCCGGAGAGGCGGGCCTGGTAGCGGCGGATCGCGGACGGCGGGCACTCGCAGAAGTCGTCCGCGAGGGTGAACCGGCCGCACGGGCAGGGGTTGGCCGCGAGCACCATCAGGAACTTCGCCGGGAACCGCACGACGCCCGCGCTCCGCGCGATGACGACATGTCCCGCCTCCAGGGGCTGGCGCAGCGCGTCGAGCGCCTGCCCGCTGAACTCGGGGGTCTCGTCGAGAAAGAGCACGCCCCGGTGGGAGAGGGACACCGCGCCCGGCCGTGCGATTCCGTGTCCGCCGCCCACCAGCGCCTGCATGGTGGCCGAGTGGTGCGGGGCGCAGTACGGGGCGACGTCGATCATGGGTTTGCCCGGTGGCAGCAGCCCCGCCACCGAGTGGACCGCGGTGACCTCAAGGGACTCCTGGCGGCCGAGGGCGGGCAGGATCGCGGGCAGCCGTTCGGCGAGCATCGTCTTGCCCGCGCCCGGCGGACCCTCCAGGAAGAGGTGGTGGCCTCCGGCGGCGGCGACCTCGACGGCCGTCCTGGCCGACAGCTGGCCGACCACGTCGGCGAGGTCGTGCCCCTGGTCGGGCGCCGCGTGCATCCCGGTGGCCGCGCCGGTGCCCGGGACCCGGAGGCCCGCCATGAGCGGATCGGGGCGGCCGAGGTCGTCGGGCTCCTCCTCGGGCACCGGTTCGTCGGCGAGGACGGCGATGAGCTGCCGCAGGCTGCGCACCCCGAGCACCGAGACCCCGGGCACGAGCGACGCCTCGGCGGCGGCGCACTCGGGCACGACGACCTGGTCGTAGCCCGCGTCGGCGGCGGCGATCACCGCGGGCAGGATGCCCCGGACCGGCCGCACCCGCCCGTCGAGACCCAGCTCCCCGATCATCACGAGGTCCACCATCACGCGGGGGTCGATCCGCTCGGCGGCGCCGAGGATCGCGCAGGCGACGGCGAGGTCGAACCCGGAGCCGGCCTTGGGCACCGAGGCCGGGCTCAGCCCCACGGTGAGTTTCTTCGACGGCCACGCCGTCCCGGAGTTGACCACCGCCGCCCGTACCCGGTCCCGGCTCTCGCTCAGGCTCTTGTCCGGCAGCCCGACCAGCGTGAACGCGGCCACCCCGGGCTCCAGGTCGGCCTGGACCTCGACGACGACTCCCTCGACGCCGACCAGCGCCACCGAGCAGGTCCGTGCGAACCCCATGTCAGGCCACCCCCCGCGCGTGCTCGACCACGGGTGCGCCGCGGTCGGGGAGGGTGACCCCGACCAGGTCGATCCGGACGCCGCCGGGCGGGGCCCCGCCGTGGGTGTGGATCCAGCGCTCGGCGAGGTCCCGCAGCCGCCGCGCCTTGTCGGGGGTCACCGCGGCCATCGGATGCTCGTAGGAGCCGCCCCTGCGGGTCTTGACCTCGCAGACGACGAGGGTGTCGCCGTCGCCGGCCACGATGTCGATCTCGCCGGTCCTGCCGCAGCGCCAGTTGCGCGCAAGGACCGTCATCCCGGCCTCGGCGAGCCGCCGGGCGGCCAGCTCCTCGCCGTACCTGCCCAGCGCGCCACGGCGCGCGTCGCCGTTCGTGGTCGCGTTCGCGGTCGCGTTCGCGTTCGCGGGTCCGTGTGTCCCGCCGTCCGTGCTGTCCTGTGTCCTGCCGTATGTGCTCATGTGGGCACCACCTCCGGCGCCCAATGTCACGCGACCGCACCCAAGATGTGGATCTTGGTGGACGGCTCGGTGATTGTGGACAACTCCGCCACCCTCACGAGTGACGGTCGTCCACGCTCCGCCCGTCAGCCCCCCGGAAGCTCCAGGTCGCTCTTGTTCAGCTCTTCGATGTTCACGTCCTTGAACGTGAGGACCCGAACCTGTTTCACGAAGCGGGCCGGCCTGTACATGTCCCACACCCAGGCGTCCGCCATCGACACCTCGAAGAAGACCTCACCCTGGACCGAGTGCACCTGCATCTCGTAGTCGTTGGTGAGATAGAAACGCCGCTCGGTCTCGATCACGTATTTGAACAGACCGACGACATCGCGGTACTCCCGGTAGAGCTTCAGCTCCATCTCGGTCTCGTACTTTTCGAGGTCCTCGGCGCTCATGGCATGTTCCCCTTCAGCCGTGCGATCCCACCATTGTGCGCCAGTACCGGGAGCCTCTAGACGATTTCCGTCTCAAGGATCTCGGGTGTGGCCGGTGGACCGTCGTCGAGCAGTCTGGTCAGCATCTCGGCGAGTCTGGTCGGATACACCGTCTCATGGGCCCGGGTCAGTTCCCGACACGTCCACCAGCGCGCTCCGGCGACACTGCGCCGTTCCAGTTCGGTGAGCCCGGCCGGCTCGGTCGCGGTCTGGGCCGTGCGGGCCAGGAAGTACGACTCGTCCTGGTCCCAGCGCCGTCCCGCGAAGGGGAAGGAGCAGCGGCGGCGCCACACCAGCGGGCCCAGCTCGATCTCGGTGATCCCGGTCTCCTCGCGGAGTTCCCGCCTGGCGGCCTCCTCCAAGGTCTCGTCGCCCTCGACACCGCCGCCGGGGGTGAACCACCAGTCGTCCGAGGTGTCGTCCGGCTCGTGCCCGTGCAGGAGCAGGATGCGGTCGTCGGGGTCGAGCAGGACCACTCGGGCGACCGTGCGCACGCCGTCGCCCGGGGTGTCGGCGGGTTCAGCGGGCACCCACGGGCTCCGTCCGGGTGCGGGCCGCGCCTCGGCGGCGGCCGAACAGTCCGGCGAGCGGCCCGTAGGCGCCGCCGCCGAGCACCAGCACCGCGCCCGCGACGATCAGCGCGACGATCGGGCGCAGCGGGCCCGGCTCTGAGAGGGCGCCGAGGGTCTCGAAGCCGGTGGGCTTGGGGAGCATGCCGTCCATCGGCCAGACCACGGCGTCCACGCGGGCCTTCACGGCGCCGCGCGCGACCGTGCCGCCGGCGGCGTCGGTGAGGTGGGCGGTGGAGTCGAGGGAGCCCTGGCGTTCGTCGCCGAGCAGGAACAGCCGTCCCTCGGGGACCTTCACGGTGGGGAAGCCGGTGGTCTCGGCGAGGCTGCCCTTGGGCAGGTAGGGCTCGTCGATCGGCTTGCCGTCGACGGTCAGCCTGCCGTCGGTGCAGCAGGCGACCGTGTCGCCGCCGACCGCGACCACACGCTTGACGACGGACGCGTTGGTGACCCAGGACCTGTCGTCGAAGACGACGACGTCGCCCCGGCGTATCTCGTCGCCGTCGATCCGCTGGGCCAGGACGCGGTCACCGGCGGCGATGGTGGGCGACATGGAGCCGGTCGGCACGGTGTAGGGCCGGTAGAGCACCGCTCCCCAGGCGAATCCGCCGAGGAACATCACGATGCCGAGTCCCACCGCGAGGCCGGACAGCCGCTGTCCGAGCCTGCCGCCCGCCCGCGCGGTGCCGGTGCCGCCGCCGTGCGGGGCCGTACGTGTCGTGCTCTCGCCACCCATGGATCCGCACCCTACCCGGCGGTACGTGGGCCGGTCAGCCCTTCGTGACCTCAGGCGCGATCCTGCGCCGGCGCCACCACAGGGCCACCGGGACCGCGCCGACGAGGGCGACGGCGTTCGGCGCGACCGTCAGGGGCGCCGCTGACGTCTTCTGGTCGCTCAGGCCGGGCTGGTCGAAGGTGTCGGGGACCGGGAGGGTGCTCCAGCGGTTGACCGGCCAGGCGATCACGATGGCGCGGCCGACGACGTCCTTCACCGGGACCATGCCGTGGTGCGCGTCGTCCTGGTTGTAGCGGGAGTCGCGGGAGTTCTGCCGGTGGTCGCCCATCACCCAGAGGTAGCCCTTGGGGATCTTGACGGTGAACTGGCCGCCCTGGTCGTCGACGCTGCACGGGGTGTTGCCCGGGTAGACGAACGAGGCGTCGTTGAGCGCCTTGCCGTTGACCTTCAGCGGGCCGGAGTTCTTGCAGGAGACGGTGTCGCCGCCGACCCCGATGACCCGCTTGATGAGGTCCTTCTCCTCGGCGGACGGCATCAGGCCGATCCAGCTGAGGACCTTCTGGAGGGCGTTCGGGTTGGCCGTGGGCTCGCCCGCCAGCCAGTTGTCCGGGTCGTGGAAGACGACGACCTCGCCGCGCTCGGGCTCGGAGCCGAACCACGGGGTGAGCTTGTCCACCAGGACCCGGTCGCCCTGCTGGAGGGTGTTCTGCATCGAGTCCGACGGGATCGAGAACGCCTGCACCAGGAACGTCTTGATGATCAGCGCGAGCACCAGCGCGATGCCGATCAGGATCGGCAGTTCCTTCCAGAAGGAGCGCTGCTGCCGCTGCGGGGGAGCGTCGTCGCCCGGCCCCTGGCCGTCGGACCCGGTCTGCGCGTCGGGCCCGGGGACCTCGTCGGCAGGTCGTCCGGTGTCACTCCCGGAGTTCACGGCGCCGTTCCCGGCCGGGTCCGCCGCGTCCACGGGACGTCCGCGGTGCTCCTCGCCGTCGTGTCCGGACCGTGCGCCAACCGCCACATCCCCCACGCCAACTCCTTACTCCGTGCCACCGCCCGCGCCACACACGGCGCAGGCCCACCACTCCCATAACGAGCGGGAGTTCCGCAGGGGTCGGGAGTCGGATCGATCCGTTCGGATCGTCGGGGGCAACCCTATGCGACACCTGGGGAACGGCGGTCGCCCCCGACACGGAGTTGGAGACCGAGGAGAAAGTTTTAGGTTCCTTGAGGGTGTTCCAGTGTCCGAAAGGCCACGCGATGACCATCGCGCGTCCCACCACGGAGTTCTCGGAGACGGTGCCGCCGTAGTCGGTGTCCTGGTGGGCGCGGGAGTCCGCCGAGTTGGCCCGGTGGTCCCCCATCACCCACAGCCGCCCCCGCGGGACGGTGATGTCGAACGCCTGCGTGGAGGGGGCGTTGCCGGGATACAGGTAGGCGCCCTCGTCGAGCGGAACGCCGTTGACGGTCACCCGGCCCTGCGCGTCACAGCACGTGACGCGGTCGCCGCCGACGCCGACGACCCTCTTGATGAGGTCCTTCTCGTTGTCGGAGGGCAGCAGGCCGATGAAGGTGAGCCCCTCCTTGACCTGCTTGACGACGATCGGGTCGTTCTTCTTGGTGGTGCTCTGCTCGTCCTGGAGCCAGCCGCCGGGGTCCTTGAAGACGACGACGTCGCCGCGCTGAGGCTTGGAGCCGAACCACGGTGTGAACTTGTCGACCAGGACGCGGTCGCCGATCTGGATGGTCTGTTCCATGGAGCCCGACGGGATCACGAACGCCTGGAGCAGGAACGTCTTCAGGACCAGCGCGATCAGGACCGCGACGCCGACCAGGAGCGGTATCTCCTTGACCGCGCTGCGCCGCCGCCGTCGTTTGACCTTGCGCTGGAGCCTGCGGCGGTCGGCGCGGGTGCGGCCGGCGCCCTGCCCGCCGCCGCCTCCGCCGCTGGTGCGCCTGACCCCGGTGGGCAGCAGGTTCTCGGCCGCGCTGGTCGGCACCCCGCGCGGTCTGCCGCGGTTACCCATGGGCACCGCCGGCGGCGGCACCGGGCACGCGCGCGTAGGCGGCGGGACGGTGCAGGCGGGTCCAGTGCGTGCGGGGCCAGATGATCCAGTCGGCCCGTCCGACGACGGCGCCGAGCGGGATCATCCCGCCGCCCGGGGAGCCGAGGTGGTCGCGGGAGTCGCTGGAGTCGCCGCGGTGGTCGCCGAGCAGGAACAGGGTCCCGGCGGGCACGACCACGTCGAAGGGGACCGAGGAGGGGCTGTCGCCCGGAAACAGGAACGTCGACTCGTCGACCGCCCGGCCGTTCACCTTGATCCTCCCGTCCTCGTCGCAGCAGACCACCCGGTCTCCCCCCACACCCACGACGCGTTTGATGTAGTCGGCGTCCCCGAAGTACCCGGTGCCGTCGAAGACGACGACATCACCGCGGCGCGGCTCGGCACCGAAACGGTACGCCAACTTATCTACGAGAACGCGGTCCCCGATCCTCAATCCCTGTTCCATGGATCCGCTCGGGATCTGGAACGGTTGCACCACGAACGTGTTCAGCAGCAGCAGGAGGACCAGCCCGAGCAGGAGGGTGAGGCTGATCAGGCCGCCGGGCAGGACCGCGGAGATCCGGTGGTGCAACGCGAAACGCGACCGTCCCTCCGGTCCTGCCGCGTCCGAGGGGTCCCCGGGTGCGGAAGGGCGGGAGGAGCGGTCGCGCTCCGTCGACTGTGCTTCGGTGTCCATCGGGGACCGATGTTATCGGCCCCCGGCGCGACTCCGGGAAAGCGCTCAGTTGTCGCGCTTCTCCTTGATCTTCGCGGCCTTGCCGCGCAGCTCACGGAGGTAGTACAGCTTCGCGCGACGCACGTCACCGCGGGTGACGAGCTCGATCTTCTCCACGATCGGGGTGTGCACCGGGAAGGTGCGCTCGACGCCGACGGAGAAGGAGACCTTGCGGACCGTGAAGGTCTCGCGCACGCCGGCGCCCTGACGGCGGATGACGACGCCCTTGAACTGCTGCACACGGGAGCGGTTGCCCTCGATGACGCGCACGTGGACGTTGACGGTGTCGCCGGGGCGGAACGCCGGGACGTCGCTGCGCAGCGACGCGGAGTCGACGGTGTCGAGCAGGTGAGACATTTTTTGTCTGCTTTCTTCGCTGATGCCACAGGTCATCAACGGCATCTATTACGGTCAGGAGGACTGTCGTACGGGTCGGGGCGGACGTCGTCTCCCCCTGTGGCAGGGGCGTTCACCGGACGGCCGGACGGCAGCGTTCTATTCTTCCACGGCCGGTGGCCTGCGCCAAAATCGGCCGTGGGCGGCGCCCTCGGGATCGGGCGCCCAGCCGAGGATGGAGAGCATCTCGCGGTCCTTCTTGTCGAAGGCCTCGGGGGCGCAGCGCTCGATCAGGTCGGGCCGGTGGGCGGCCGTGCGGGTGAGCGCCTCGTCGCGGCGCCAGCGGGCGATCTTCCCGTGGTGGCCGCTGAGCAGCACCTCGGGGATGTCCCGGCCGCGCCACAGGGGCGGCTTGGTGTAGACGGGGCCCTCCAGCAGGTTGGCCATGGCGCCGGGCGCGAAGGAGTCGTCGCGGTGCGACTCGGCGTTGCCGAGGACGCCGGGCAGCAGCCGGGCCACGGCCTCGGTGACGACCAGGACGGCCGCCTCGCCGCCGGCCAGCACGTAGTCGCCGATGGACACCTCGTAAACCGGCATCCGGGTCGCGTACTCGTCGATGACCCGCCGGTCGATGCCCTCGTAGCGGGCGGGCGTGAAGATCAGCCAGGGCCGTTCGGACAGCTCGACGGCGAGTTCCTGGGTGAACGGGCGTCCGCTCGGGGTGGGCACGATCAGCGCGGGGCTGCCGACGCCGCGTTCGTAGCCGTCGGCGAGCGCGGAGTCGAGGGCGTCGCCCCACGGGCCGGTCTTCATGACCATGCCGGGTCCGCCGCCGTAGGGGGTGTCGTCGACCGTGTTGTGGCGGTCGTAGGCCCACTCCCGCAGGTCGTGCACGTGGACGTCGAGCTGGCCGCGCGCGCGGGCCTTGCCGACCAGTGAGACGTTCAGCGGTTCGAGGTACTCGGGGAAGATCGTGACGACGTCGAGCCGCATCAGGGCTCGTCCCGGTCTGAGGCGACGTCGGCGCGGTCGTCGATGAGGCCGGGCGGCGGGGCGATGACGGCCTTCTGCTCCTGGAGGTCGATCTCGACGACGATCTCCTCGACGAACGGGATCATCACCTCGGTGCCGTCGGGGCGCTCGACGATGAAGAGGTCCTGGGAGGGCAGGTGGGAGATCTCGGTGATGCGGCCGATCTCGGTGCCGTCCTCGGTGACCACGTCGAGGTCCATCAGCTGGTGGTCGTAGTACTCGTCGTCGCCGTCCGGCAGTTCCTCCGGGTCGATCTCGGCGATCAGCAGGGTGTTGCGCAGGGCGTCCGCGCCGGTGCGGTCGGTGACGCCCGCGAAGCGCAGCAGCAGCCTGCCGCTGTGCACGCGGCCGGTCTCGATGGTGAGCGGGCCCGTCGAGGCGGGCTCCGTGGTGAGGACGGCGCCGGGCCCGAGCCGCAGCTCCGGCTCGTCGGTGCGGACCTCGACGGTGACCTCGCCCCGCAGTCCGTGGGCACGGCCGATCCGTGCGACTACCAGCTGCACTTGTGACGTTCTCCTGTTCTGGAACGACTACGGGCCGGGGACGGCCAGTGGCCTTCCCCGGCCCGAGCCGGTGCTGCGTTCGACGTCAGCGGACGTTGTCCACGTCGACGAGGTCGACCCGGACTCCGCGACCGCCGATGGCACCCACGACGGTGCGCAGAGCGCGCGCGGTGCGGCCGTTGCGGCCGATCACCTTGCCGAGGTCGTCGGGGTGGACCCGGACCTCGAGCACGCGCCCGCGACGCAGGGTGCGCGAGGCGACCTGCACTTCGTCAGGGTTGTCGACGATGCCCTTCACGAGGTGCTCGAGAGCCTCCTCGAGCATGCTCAGGCCTCGGTCGACTCGGAGGAAGAGGACTCAGCGGCGGCCTCGTCCTTCTTCTCGGCCTTCTTCTTCTGGGTGATGGCCTCACCCTTGCCCTCGTCGTCGCCGCCCAGAGCCTCGAACGACGGACGGACCGCCTTCGGGGCCGGCTGGAGCAGCGGCGCCGGGGCGGGCTCGCCCTTGAACTTCTGCCAGTCGCCGGTCTTCTTCAGGATGGCGAGGACGGGCTCGGTCGGCTGCGCGCCGACGGAGAGCCAGTACGCGGCGCGGTCGGCGTCGACCTCGATGCGCGACGGGTTCTGCACCGGGTGGTACAGGCCGATCTCCTCGATGGCCCGGCCGTCACGGCGGGTACGGGAGTCGGCGACGACGATGCGGTAGTGAGGCGAACGGATCTTGCCCAGACGCTTCAGCTTGATCTTGACTGCCACGGGAGTGGGTTCTCCTGGATTGACGTGATGGGGCACGGCAGGTCGGCCGCGTGGGGTTGCGGTACCCGAGTGCCCGATGGACGCGTCAGTCGGAGGAGAGAGGGGTCCTGTTCGACTGTCGAGTACAGCTTGCCATTGTGCCACACACGGGGGACGCCCCTCACCGGGGGGAACGGGGGGCGCGACCCGGGGGACGGGGAGGCCGCGGGAACGGCGCCAGGACGGACGGGGACGCGCCTGGGGGGGCACCCGACGTCTCGGGTGCCCGCAGGCCGCGCACGTCCTGGGAGCGGGGCGACGGGTCGCTAGGAAGGCCAGGAGGCGGCTGCCACGAACAGCCGCCTCCTCACGCCGCGCCCACGACCTCCGGGATCCGGAACGGCTTCCCGCAGCCTCCGCACACGATCGGGGCCTGGGCCAGCACGGACGGGACGACCCGTACATTGCGCCCGCAGTCGCAGACGGCCTTGACCCGGACGCCGCCCCCGGAGGAGCCGTGCCGGGCGGCCGGACCCCGGAAGGAGCGCGCGGTGTCGGAGGAGGTGGCCGCCGTGTGGGCCTTCAGCGCGCGCTGGAGGCGTTCGATGGTGGGCCGGTAGCGGCGCTTGGCCTCGGGGTTCAGTGTGACGAGGGAGAAGCCGCTGCTCGGATGCGGTTCCTCGGGGTGGTCGAGGCCCAGTTCCTCGGCGATCGCGAGGAATCTGCGGTTGTGGTACCGGCCGGCCCGGGAGGTGTCGCGCACGCCGCGTGCGGCGGCGATGCCGTGGACTGCCTCATGGAGCAGTCGCTCGAAGGAGAGCTCGTGACCGCATGCGGACGAGGACTCCCCGATCAGGGACTCTGGCGCGGCGAGATCTGGCAGCTCGGGGTGGTACCGCTGAATGTCGGCCCACGCCTGCGCCAGCTCCGCGGCGAGAACAGGTGGTGTCTGTGTCGTGCTCACGTAATGACAACGAGCGGGGGTACCGCTGTGTTCCTATTCCGGGCCATCCCAAATAATTTGCACGTACCCGTCAGTTGCCGCTGATGCGTCCTGACGAGGGCGGGTGCGCTGATCTGCGGAGAAGCCGCACAGCTCGGTCCAAGCTGGTGCGTAGTCCTCCGTACGCACCGGCGCGTAGACGGTGTCCACGCGCCGGTGCGAGACCGATCGGCCGGTGCGCAAGGCGGCTTTCGGCCGCTCTCCTCGCGCACCGCCCCGGGTCAGTAGGCGCGTGCCACGACAGCGACGTTACCGGGGCTGTCGTCGGCCGCGGGCACCGACCCGTCCTCGGCGACGAGACAGCGCACGGTGACCCCGTGCTCACCCAGTCGCGCCTCGCCCTCGGGACCGAGCGCCGACCACGGCAGCCGCGCCCAGCCGCCGCCGGTGGCCACCTCGACCGCCTCGTCGAACGTCGCCACCTCGCTCGTCCGGGAGATCCGGCGCTCGCGGGACTGGGCGAGCAGCAGCGCCTGGTCGGCCTCCAGGACGCCGGGCAGCAGACCGGGGAGCGACTCGACGGAGACCGGCTCCTTGCCGCCGGGGATGCGGCGCACCAGCATCGCGGTGCCGCTCGCCAGGTCGCGGGGTCCGATCTCGATCCGGACCGGCACGCCCTTCAGCTCCCAGTCGACGGCGCGGCGGCCGAACGGCGTGTCCGTGCGGACGTCCACCCGGGCCCGGACGCCGGCCTTCGTCAGCCGGTCGGCCAGCTCGCGGACCGCGGCGAGAACCGCCTCGTCCTCCTTGACGGCCACGACGACCACCTGGACCGCGGCGAGCCGGGGCGGCACCCGCAGGCCGTTGTCGTCGCCGTGCGTCATCACCAGGGCGCCGATCATCCGGGTGGTGGAGCCCCAGGAGGTCTGCCAGACGTACTCCTGGCCGCCGTCCTTCGAGAGGTACCGGGTGTCGAAGGCCTTGGCGAAGTTCTGGCCCAACTCGTGGCTGGTGGCGAGCTGGAGCGCCTTGCCGTCGCCCATCATGCCTTCGAGGGTGAGGGTGTTGATCGCTCCGGCGAACCGCTCCCTGACCGTCTTGCGGCCCGCTACGACGTCCATGGCGAGGACGTTCTCCATGAAGTCGGCGTAGACGTCGCGGTGGATGTGGGCCGCGTAGTCGCGGGCGTCCTCGCGACTGGCGTGGGCGGTGTGGCCCTCCTGCCAGAGGAACTCGGTGGTGCGCAGGAAGACCCGCGGGCGCAGCTCCCAACGGACCACGTTGGCCCACTGGTTGATGAGCAGGGGCAGATCGCGGTAGCTCTGCACCCACTTGGAGAAGTACTCGTTGATGATCGTCTCGGAGGTCGGCCTGACGACGACCGGCTCCTCCAGCTCCTTGCCGCCCCCGTGCGTGACGACGGCGAGTTCCGGCGCGAAGCCCTCGACGTGCTCGGCCTCCCTGGTCAGGTAGGACTGCGGGATGAACAGCGGGAAGTAGGCGTTCTGGGCGCCGGCCTCCTTGATGCGCGCGTCCATCTCCTGCTGCATCCGCTCCCACAGGCCGTAGCCGTACGGTCGGATGACCATGGTGCCGCGCACCGGGCCGTTGTCGGCCAGTTCCGCCTTGTTGATCAGGTCCTGGTACCAGCGCGGGAAGTCGTCGGCCCGCGGGGTGAGAACGGGGGGCTTTGCCATGGCGCGATGGTACGGGTCCACGTTGCCGGAATGTGAATTCTCGCCACTCGCGACAGCGGGCGGCAACGAGGCGCCACAAACCCTGGACGCGGCCGGTGGCGCGGAGTTACCTGGCATACGGGGAGGGAGTGCGACCGCTTGTCAGGGGGCCACCGAAACGAGCACAGCGAACTCGCTGCGGATTGGGGCGCTTTAGATGACACCTACGCTCGTGCGTCAGCACCCGGCTCATGTGCGGCAGCGGGCCCGCGTGGACCCGTGCGCCCGCGCGCGTGACTGGTCCGAGATCCAGGAGCGGATGCTGGTCCCGCTGGTCGAGGCCGTCCACGAGCGCCTTGACGTGGGTGCGCAGACGCGCCTGTTGGGCCTCGGCTGCGGCTCGGGGCTCGCCCTGCTGATGGCGTCGGCCAGAGGCGCGCGGGTCACCGGCGTCGAGTCCGACTCTCCCGAACTGCTCGCGCTCGCGCGCCGGCGGCTGCTGCCCGACCGCGCGGCGACCGCGCCGGCCGGGGCCCGGCTGGTCTTCGGCTCGCCCGGGGACGCGGCCGACGCGCGGACCCCCGCGTTCACCGTGGTGACCGCCTTCGACCCGGTGGGGTGCCTGGCCGGTGACGCGCGGCGGCTCGGTGAACGGCTGCGGTCCGCGGTGGCGCTCGCCGCGCGCGGGGCGGCCGTGGTGCTGACCGGCTGGGGGCCGCCCGAGCGCTGCGCCACCTCGGCGGTGGTGCGGGCGGCGGCCGGGGCGCAGGCGGGCGCGGGGGCGCGCCGCGACGACCTGGAGGAGATCGCGCACCGGGCCGGGCTGCGCCCGGACGGATCGGGCCGGGTGTCCTGCCCGTTCGGCTACGCGGGCCGGGAGAGCGCGGTGCGCGGTCTGCTGTCCACGGGCCTCTTCGACGGGGCGGTCGCGGCGACCGACCGGACGCAGGTGGTGAAGGAGCTGACGGAGTCCCTGCATCCGTACCTGCGCCCGGACGGCACGGTGTGGATGCCGAACATCTTCCGCTACCTGGTCGCGCGGGTGCCGTAGACGCGGCGGTCGGCGGGGCGGGGCCGCTAGAGGTCGGTGTCGGTGTCCTTCGTCAGCCGGGTGATGCCCGCGATCCGGTACGCGTCCGTCTCCTCCAGGGTCTCGCTCTCCAGCAGGGCCGCGGCGAGGGCGTCCAACTGGGGGCGGTGGTCGCGGAGTTTGCGGCAGGCCTCCTCGTAGCAGGCGTCGACGATCCGGCGCATCTCGGTGTCGATGACGTCGAGCGTCTGCGGGGCGGCGGCGAGGCCGTAGGCCTGCTGGGCGTCGTTCGGGAGGGCGGAGAGGCGGCCCACGGCCTCGCTCATGCCCCACCGGGCGACCATGCCGCGGGCGATGCCGGTGACCTGCTCGAGGTCGCTCTCCGAGCCGGTCGTGACGACCCCGTAGACGACCTGTTCGGCGGCCATCCCGCCGAGGGCGCCGATGATCCGGCCGCGCAGGTACTCCTCCGTGTACGCGTACTTGTCGGCGTCCGGGGTGGAGAGGGTGACGCCGAGGGCCCGGCCGCGGGGCACGATGGTGATCTTGCGGACCGGGTCGGCGCCCGGCTGGAGCATGCCGAGCAGGGCGTGGCCGCTCTCGTGGAAGGCGGTGCGCCTTCGCTCCTCCTCGGGCATCACCAGCGGCCGTTCGGCGCCGAGCTGGACCTTCTCCAGCGCCTCCGAGAGGTTGGCCTGGGTCACCTGGTCCTGCTGGTGCTTGACGGCGAGCAGCGCGGCCTCGTTGGCGAGGTTGGCCAGGTCGGCGCCGGTCATGCCGGGGGTGGTGCGGGCGACCTGGGCGAGGTTGACGTCGGGGGCGAGCGGGATGCCACGGGTGTGGATCTCCAGGATGGCCTTGCGGCCGCCCCGGTCGGGCGGTGAGACGGTGACCACCCGGTCGAACCGTCCCGGCCTGGTCAGCGCCGGGTCGAGGACGTCGGCGCGGTTGGTGGCGGCGATGACGATGACGCCCTCGGAGCCGGAGAAGCCGTCCATCTCGGTGAGGATCTGGTTGAGGGTCTGTTCGCGTTCGTCGTGGCCGCCCATGCCGGAGCCGCCGCCGCGGGCCCGGCCGATGGTGTCGATCTCGTCGATGAAGATGATCGACGGCGCGACCTTGCGGGCCTCCGCGAACAGCTCGCGCACCCGGGAGGCGCCGACGCCCACGATCATCTCGATGAACTCGGACGCGGAGGCCGAGAAGAACGGCACCCCGGCCTCGCCGGCGACGGCCCGCGCGAGCAGTGTCTTGCCGGTGCCGGGCGGCCCGGACAGGAGCACGCCGCGGGGCATCTTGGCGCCCATCCGCCGGTAGGCGTCGGGGTTCTTCAGGAAGTCGACGACGTCGTTCAGCTCGCCCTCGACCTCGTCGATGCCGGCCACGTCCTCGAAGGTGGTGCGGACCGCGCCGGGCTCCAGTTCGACCGGTCGGGGCGGGGCCTTGCGGCCGAGCATGCCGCCCGCGCCGCCGAGGCCCGCGCTCATCCGGCGGGCGATGAAGATCCACAGCACCACCAGGAGCACCATCGGGGCGAGTGCGAGGAGCAGATTGGCGAGAAAGCTGCGGTGCTGGACGACCGGCTCGGCGGTGACCGTGACGCGGTGCTTGGTCAGGTCCTCCCAGAGCTGGTCGTCGGCGAAGGTCGGCCGCTCGGTCTTGAACTTGGTGTACTCGGCGCCGCCGTCGGGGTTCTTCTGCTTCTTCTTGAGCTGCCCCTGGATCGCGTCGCCCTTGGCGTAGATCTTGCTGACGTTCCCGGCGTCCACCTGTCTGCTGAACTCGGTGTAGGAGATCGTCCGCTCGTCGCCCTCGTTGAAGAACGACAGCACCAGGTTGGCGATCAGGTACACGATCAGCGCGGTGAGGATGAGGCTCCACCAGCCGCCGCGCATCCGCCGTCCGCCCGGCGGCGTCCTCTTCGGCTCGTCGGGAGCGCCCTCGGTGCGCCATGGCTGCTCGGGCGACTTGCGCGAGGGGGCGGGGTTGCTCATACCGGGACGTTACGACAGGAAGGCCGTGCGGGCACGCGGATGGACGACGCCGGGGGCGCCCCTCGGGTGAGGGGCGCCCCCGGCGTCGGCGGCCTCGGCGGGGCGTCGCGTTTACGCGCGGCGCCCGGCGGCTGCGGGAGCCGTCAGCCCATGAACTTCTTGAACTCGTCCGGCAGCTCGAAGTCCTGTCCCGCCTGCTGGCCGGGCAGTCCGAGGGCGTCGCCGCCCTGGGGTCCGGCGGCGCGGCGGGCCGCGGCCTCCGCCTCCTGCTGCTGGCGCTTCATCGGGTTGCCCGAGCGCTGCTTGCCCTTGGCCTTCTTCTGCTGCTTCTTGGCCCGGCCGGGGCCGCCACCCATGCCGGGCATCCCCGGCATCCCGGGCATGCCGCCGCCCTGCGCCATCCGGGACATCATCTTGCGGGCCTCGAAGAACCGCTCGACCAGGCCCTTGACGGCGCTGACCTCGACACCGGAGCCCTTGGCGATACGGGCGCGGCGGGAGCCGTTGATGATCGCGGGGTCCTGGCGCTCGCCCGGGGTCATCGACTTGATGATCGCGGCGGTGCGGTCGACGTCCCGCTCGTCCAGGTTGTTGATCTGGTCCTTGATCTGGCCCATGCCGGGGAGCATGCCGAGCAGCTTGCTGATGCTGCCCATCTTCCTGACCTGTTCCATCTGGGCCAGGAAGTCGTCCAGGGTGAAGTCCTGGCCCTTCTTGGACGCCAGCTTGGAGGCCATCTTCTCGGCCTCTTCCTGACTGAACGTCTTCTCCGCCTGCTCGATCAGGGTGAGCAGGTCACCCATGTCGAGGATGCGGGAGGCCATCCGGTCAGGGTGGAAGGCGTCGAAGTCGTCGAGCTTCTCGCCGTTCGACGCGAACATGATCGGCTTGCCGGTGATCTGCCGGATCGAGAGGGCGGCGCCACCGCGGGCGTCGCCGTCGAGCTTGGAGAGCACCACGCCGTCGAAGCCGACGCCGTCGCGGAAGGACTCGGCGGTGTTGACCGCGTCCTGGCCGATCATGGCGTCGACGACGAAGAGGATCTCGTCGGGCGAGACGGCGTCGCGGATGTCCGCGGCCTGCCGCATCAGCTCCTGGTCGATGCCGAGGCGTCCGGCGGTGTCCACGATGACGATGTCGTGGACCTTGGACTTCGCGAACTCGATGGAGTCCTTGGCGACCTTGACCGGGTCGCCGACGCCGTTGCCCGGCTCGGGCGCGTAGACGGCGACGCCCGCGCGCTCGGCGACGACGCTCAACTGGTTGACGGCGTTGGGGCGCTGGAGGTCGCAGGCGACGAGCAGCGGCGAGTGGCCCTGCTCCTTCAGCCAGTGGCCGAGCTTGCCCGCGAGGGTGGTCTTGCCCGCGCCCTGGAGGCCGGCCAGCATGATCACCGTCGGCGCGGTCTTGGCGAAGCGCAGTCGCCTGGTCTCACCGCCGAGGATGGTGACCAGCTCGTCGTTGACGATCTTGAGGACCTGCTGGGCGGGGTTGAGCGCCCTGGAGACCTCGGCGCCCAGCGCCCGCTCCTTGACGTTCTTGATGAACGTGCGGACTACGGGGAGGGCCACATCGGCTTCGAGGAGTGCGATGCGGATCTCACGCGCCGTGGCGTCGATGTCCGCTTCGCTCAGCCTGCCTTTGCCGCGGAGGTTTTTGAAAGTCGCGCTGAGGCGGTCGGAGAGAGTATCGAACACGGCGGCGTCGGTCCTCGGGGTCGGTGGCTGCTGATGGATCGCCCTCCAGGGTATCCCGGCTCGGCCCGACACCGGGATGCCGCGTCATCCCCTGAGCATCTCCTCCAGTTTCCGCGCCACCGCGTCCGCCTCCGCGGCCGGCAGGGGCTTGCCCTCGGCGCCGGTCACGTAGAAGGCGTCGACCGCGTTCGCGCCCAGGGTGGAGGCGTGCGCGCTGCGGACCCGGACGTCGGCGTCCTCCAGCGCCCGCCCGATGCGGAACAGCAGGCCGGGGGCGTCCTGGGCGCGGACCTCGATGACGGTGGCGAGCCGGGAGGCGGCCGGGTGGACGGTGACCCGGGGCGGCGGCGCCACCCAGCCGCGACGGCGCGGATAGGCGGCGTCCCGCTCCGCGAGCCGGCCCGCGATGTCGAGGGAGCCGTCGAGGGCGCGCACCAGGTCGGCGCGGAGCCTGGCGGCCTGCGGGAGTGAGCCGTACTCGGCGGCGACCCGCCAGTCGAGCAGCAGGACGGCGCCGTCGACGCCGTCGGGCAGGTCGAGGGAGCGCAGTTCGGCGGTGCGCACGGTCAGCCGGTGCATGGCGAGCACACCGGCCACCGCGGGCAGCACACCGGCCTGGTCGGGTACGGCGATGAGGAGTTCGACGCCGAGCGGCTCGGGGCCGCCGGGCGGCTGCTCGCCCGCCGGTGGTTCGGTCTGCGCGCGCAGCGCCAGCACGGGGCTGCCGGTGGCGACCGCCTCGATGGCGAGCCGCTCCTGTTCGGCGGTGGGGGCGGCGGCCTCGGGCTCGTCGGGCTCCTCCCCGGCGAGCACCGCGGCGACCCGCTTGACCAGGTCGGCGACGAGCGAGCCGCGCCAGGAGGACCAGGCGGCGGGTCCGGTGGCGAGGGCGTCGGCCTCCGTGAGGGCGTGCAGCAGGTACAGGGTGCTCTGGCTGCCGACCGCGTCGGCGACGGCGCGGACGGTCGCCGGGTCGTCGAGGTCGCGGCGGGTGGCGGTCTCGACGAGCAGCAGATGGTGGCGGACCAGCGTGGACAGGACGGTGACGTCGGCGCGGTCGAAGCCGATCCGGGCGGCGACGTCCTTGACGATGATCTCGCCGGCCACCGAGTGGTCGCCCGGCCAGCCCTTGCCGATGTCGTGCAGCAGCGCGGCGACCAGCAGCAGGTCGGGGCGGCTGACCCGGCGGGTGTACTCGGAGGCGCGCACGGCGGTCTCGATGAGGTGCCGGTCGACGGTCCAGACGTGCACGGCGTTGCGCTGCGGCCGGCAGCGCACCCGCTCCCAGTCCGGCAGCAGCCGGGTGATCAGGCCCTCCGCCTCCAGCGCCTCCCACACCTCGACGGTGGGGCGTCCCGAGCCGAGCAGGGTCACCAGTTCCTGGCGGGCCTCGGCGGGCCAGGGGGTGGGCAGCGGGCGTACCGAGCCGGCCAGGCGGCGCACGGCGTGCAGGGAGAGCGGCAGGCCGGCCTGGGCGGCCGCGGCGGCGGCGCGCAGCGGCAGCACGGGGTCGCGGTCGGGTCGGGCGGCGCGGGCGAGGACGACCTCGCCGTCCTGCTCGACGACGCCCTCGGCGAGCGGGGAGCGTTCGGCGGTCTGCTTGCCGCCGCCGAGCATGGCGCGCAGCCGGGGCCGCACGGAGCGCGAGCGCAGCACCCGGCCGACCTCGCGCCAGGTGACGTCGCTGGCGTAGGAGATGACCCGGGCGGCCTCGTAGACCTGGCGCAGCAGGGTGTCGGCGTCCAGGAGGCCGAGTTCGGCGGCGACCTGGTCCTGTTCCTGGAGGGCGAGGCGGTCGGTGGCGCGGCCGGTGGCGAGGTGCAGGGCGTCGCGGACGTCGAGGAGGCGGCGGCGGGCGTCGTCGAGGCCCTCGCGGGGGGCGTCGGCGAGCCAGGAGGCGGCGACGGCGCGCAGCGCGGTGGCGTCGCGCAGGCCGCCGCGGGCCTCCTTGAGGTCGGGTTCGAGGAGGTACTGGAGCTCGCCCTGGCGTGCGGCGCGTTCGGCGCACAGCTCCTGGAGTTCGGGGAGGCGTCGGGGTGCCTGGTTGCGCCAGTCGGCGAGGACGGCGGTGCGCAGGGACGCGGTGAGGCCGAGGTCGCCCGCGAGGTGGCGGGCGTCGAGCAGGCCGAGCTGGACCTTGAGGTCGTCGCCCGCGGTCCTGCGGGCCTCGCCCGGGGTGCGCACGGAGTGGTCGAGGGCCAGGCCGAGGTCCCAGACGGGGTACCAGATGCGGTCGGCGAGGGCGGCGACGGCCGCGTTGTCGGCGCCGTCGTGCAGCAAAAGCAGGTCGAGGTCGCTGCGCGGGGACAGCTCGCCGCGGCCGTAGCCGCCGACGGCGACCAGGGAGACCCCGCGCAGGCCCTCGGTGCCCGCGGTGAACAGCCCGGAGAGCCATTCGTCCGTCAGTTCGGAGAGGGCCAAACGGCGCGGCGGCCCGGACCGCGCCCCCTCCTGGAGGAGGCGCAGCCGGGCCGCCGCGTAGCCGCTGGGTCCCGAGTCCTCTGCTTCGTTCCGCACGTCCGTGCTCGTCACCCGGCGACTCCTGTTCGTTCTTTTCCTAGAGCGCGTCAGGACCGCGCTCGCCGGTCCTCACGCGTACGGCCGTCTCCACGGGCAGGGACCAGACCTTGCCGTCACCGATCTTGCCGGTTCTGGCCGCTTTGACGATGACGTCGATGAGCTGTTCGGCGTCGTCGTCCTCGGCCAGGACCTCGATGCGGATCTTGGGCACCAGGTCGACCGTGTACTCGGCACCGCGGTAGACCTCGGTGTGCCCCCGCTGACGACCGTAGCCGCTCGCCTCGGTGACCGTCAGTCCGTGGACGCCGAAGGCCTGGAGGGCTTCCTTGATCTCGTCGAGCCGGTGGGGCTTGACGACTGCGGTGATGAGCTTCATGCGTCCACCTTCTTGCTCGCGACGGTCGCGGACGGGACGGCGCCGGAGAGGCCGCCGCCGGCCCCGCCGAAGTCGTATGCGGTCTCGGCGTGCGAGGTCTGGTCGAGGCCGGTGACCTCGTCGTCCTCGCTGGCCCTGAAGCCGATGGTCTTCTGGATCACCCAGGCGAGGATGAACGTCACCACGAAGGTGTAGCCCATGACCGAGAAGGCGCCGATCGCCTGCGACACGAACTGCTTGAAGCCGCCGGCGCCGTTGATGGCGAGGAAGCCGACCAGCAGGGTGCCGATGACACCGCCGACCAGGTGGACGCCGACCACGTCGAGGGAGTCGTCGTAGCCGAGCTTGAACTTGAGGGAGACCGCCCAGGAGCAGACGGCGCCGGCGACCACGCCGATGAGCATCGCGCCGAAGACGTTGACGTTGCCGCCCGAGGGGGTGATGGCGACCAGACCGGCCACCGCGCCCGAGCAGGCGCCCAGCGTGGTGAAGGCGCCGTGCCTGATGCGCTCGTAGGCGAGCCAGCCGAGCATGGCGGCACCGGTGGCGACCTGGGTGTTGAGGGCCATGCCCGCGGCGGTGCCGTCGGCGGCCAGCTCGGAGCCCGCGTTGAAGCCGAACCAGCCGAACCACAGGAGCGCGGTGCCGATCAGGACCATCGTCAGGTTGTGCGGGCGCATCGGGTCGCGCTTGAAGCCGACGCGCTTGCCGACGACGAGGACCGCGGCCAGGGCGCCGATACCGGCGTTGATGTGGACGGCCGTGCCGCCCGCGAAGTCGATGATGGCCGGGTCGAGCTTGGCGAGCCAGCCGCCGCCCCAGACCCAGTGGGCGACCGGGAAGTACACCACGGTGACCCAGAGGCCGACGAAGACCATCCAGGAGCCGAACTTCACCCGGTCGGCGAGCGCGCCGCTCATCAGGGCCGGGGTGATGACCGCGAACAGCATCTGGAAGAGGGAGAACGCGAAGACCGGGATCTTCCGTCCGGCGAAGTTCTCCATGAGGGTGTCACCGGTGACGCCCTTCAGGCCGATGAGGTCGAGGTTGCCTACAAAACCCCCGACGTCACCGCTGAAGGCGAGCGAGTGACCGTAGAGCACCCAGAGCACGCTCACGATGCCCAGAGACACAAAGGACATCATGAGCATGTTCAGGGTGCTTTTGGTGCGGACCATGCCCCCGTAGAACAGGGCGAGGCCCGGCGTCATGACCATGACCAGAGCAGCGCTGATCAGTACGAATCCGGTATCTCCAACATTCAAGGCCTTGTGACTCCTTCGGCGGAACGGCCCTGTGCGGATGCCTGTGACAACGGGCCGGCTGTGCTGAGGAGACTGGCTCAAACCGATTTCACGTAAGGCTTAGATGTGTTTCCCGCGCGTGACGAAGTTGTCCGCGACGTTACGGCCGGATGACGGTCACGGCCGCCGCAGCCGCCCGATCACGGCCGCGGGCCGCCAGGACACCGGACCTTCACACCCGCCTTGTGTGCGAAGCCGCGCCCCGACGGAAAGTGGCTTTCGGGCACCGGTCGGCCAAACGTCCCTGCTCGGCCCCCGCCGAGGTGGCCGAAAACCGACCAGGCCCCGATCGCTTGCCGCAGCAACCGCGGAACCGGCCGCGACGGCCTTCCGATGACCTGGCACAGGGGGGAGCCGAGTCGGGCGGTTCGGGAGGGCCGGCCGCGGCCGGGGCTGGGGGTTCGCGCGGTCCGCGCGGCGGTCAGACGGCTTCCGCCGCCTCGGGCAGCTCGACGGCGAGCCTGTCGGTGAGGTCGACGACGGCGGCGAGCCCGCCGAAGTCCCGCACGGCCGTGTCGACCGTCTTGCGGATGCGGGTGTTGACCCGCTCGGAGCGAACCGTCTTGCCGACCGCCATCGCCTGCTCGGCCAGGGCCGCGCCGCGCTCGGGCTCCCGCTGGAGCAGATGCACGGTGGCCATGCCGATCAGGTTGAGCGCGTACGACCGCTGGTGCTCGCCGTCCGTGGCGAACAGCTCGACGGCCCGCCGCATCAGGGGCTCGGCCAGCGAGGCGTAGGTGGGGCTGCGGCCCGCCACATAGGCGAGGTCGCGGAAGGAGTGGCTGTTCTCGCCGTGCAGCTCGGCCTCGGAGAAGAAGCGGATCCAGTCGGGGTCGGGCTCGTCCCACTCGTCGGCGTCGGCGAAGACGTCCTCCGCCATCCGGACCGCGCGCTTGCAGCGGCCGGGCTGCCCCATGTTGGCGTAGGCGCGGGCCTCCATCGCGTGCAGCATCGCCTGGGTGCGCGGGCTCGCGCAGTCCCGGCTGCCGTACTGGGCGAGATGGATCAGCTCCAGGGCGTCGTCGGGCCGCCCCAGATGGATCATCTGCCGGCTCATGCTGGACAGGACGTAGGAGCCGAGCGGCTTGTCGCCGGCCTCCTTGGCCGCGTGCAGGGCCAGCACGAAGTACTTCTGCGCTGTCGGCTGCAACCCGACGTCGTACGACATCCAGCCGGCCAGCTCGGCCAGCTCGGCGGCGACCTTGAACAGCCGGCGGGTGGTCTCCTGCGGCTGGGGCTCCTGGAGCAGGTCGGTGACCTCGTGCAGCTGCCCGACGACCGCCTTGCGGCGCAGGCCGCCGCCGCACTGGGCGTCCCACTGGCGGAACATCATCGTGGTCGACTCCAGCAGATCCAGCTCGGGCTGCGAGAGCCGTCCGACGCGCCGGGCGGAGGGCGCCGGGTCGGGCTCGGCGCGCGGCGGCTGCGGCGAGGGCACCAGCCAGCGCTGCATGGGCTCGATCAGGGCCGGGCCCGCGGAGAGCGCGAGCGAGCTGCCGAGGAAGCCGCGCCGGGCGAGCATCAGATCGCTGCGCGAGAACTCGCTGAGCAGCGCCACCGTCTGCGGGGCCGTCCACGGCAGGTCGACGCCGGACGCGGAGGGTGACTGGCGGGCGGTGCGCAGGCCGAGGTCCTCGACCGCGACGACACAGCCGAACCGCTCGGAGAACAGCTCGGACAGGATCCTGGGGATCGGCTCGCGGGGGTTCTCGCCGTCCAGCCAGCGGCGCACCCGCGAGGTGTCCGTGGAGATGTGGTTGGCGCCCAACTGGCGTGCCCTGCGGTTGACCTGGCGGGCCAGCTCGCCCTTCGACCAGCCGCTGCGCACGAACCAGGAGGTGAGCAGTTCGTTGGGGCGCTTCTCCGCGCCGGACGCGCCGGACGCACCCGTCGCGCTGGTCGCGGTGGACGTGTCCGTCACGTTCGTCCCGCTTCCGCCGTTGCCGCTCACTGGAACGCCCCCATTCCTGAGACCACTTGTCGCCGCTTGCGCCAAGCCCTATCAGAATGCCGGTAAATAGGGCTCCGCGTCCGCACGTTGTCACCCGTCGAACGGAAAACCGCCTTGCCTCCGGCATACCCACGAGTACGCGCGCCCCAGGACTCGTGTACTCAAAGTAATCCTACGATCACCCCTTCGGCCGCGACGGTCCTGGAAACGCCACCATTCGCCACCCCATCGAATGAACTGGCGGACGCCTGTTAACGATTCACTTGACACATGACGAACGGAAGCGGGCGCAACGATGCACCAGGGGGCGCACGCCGCCGAGTTCACCACTCCGAACCCTTCTGAGCGCCGTCTGAAGCGCACGGGACCGGGCAGGTGGAGACAGAGAGTCACATGACGCATCCGCGCCGTAACCGGCGGCGCGGCGGACCCGTTGGAGGGGGCATGGGTTTCACGATCGGCGGCATCCGGGAGATCCGCTCCGGCTCTCGTCGACGCGCTCGCTCCTCGGAGTGCGTGGCCGTCGCCGAGTTCACCGGACTCTGGGGCTGGGACGTGGTGCGGGGCGCGCGGGCCGCGGGCGGCGCCTGCTCCTGCGGCCGCACGGACTGTCCCGCGCCCGGCGCCCACCCGCTGGAGTTCGCCCCCCGGCTGCCGGCCGGCTCGACGCTCGACGAGGTGACCGAGGCGTGGGCCCGGTTCCCCGGCGCGTCGGTGATGCTGGCGGTGGGCCGCGCGTTCGACGTCATCGAGGTGGCGGAACCCGCCGGCCACCGCGCCCTCGTCCGCCTGGAACGCATGGGCCTCCCGCTCGGCCCGGTCGCCGCCACCCCGGAGGGCCGCGCCCAGTTCTACGTCGCCCCCGGCGCCGCCGCCGAACTGCCCGAGCTGCTCTACAGGACCGGCTGGGACGACCCGACCTCGCTCGACCTGCGCGGACTCGGCCCCGGCACGTTCGTCACGGCCCCGCCCTCCGACCGCGGCGGCCTCGGCCCGGTCCGCTGGCTGCGCGCCCCCGCCCTGGACACCGCCACCCGCCCGCCGGCCGCCCGGCTGCTCCTGGGCACCCTCGCCTACCTGGCCCACCGCTCCCGCGCCTGACCCGCGGGCCGCGCGCCCGGCCCCGGCAGCCACCGCCCCACACGGCGAAGCGCCCGTCCCCGACGGTGCTCGGGGGCGGGCGCCACTGCGCGAGGACGGGGTGCGGTGTCACTCTCCGATAAGGGCATCCACGAACGCCTCGGGCTCGAACGGCGCCAGGTCGTCGGCGCCCTCGCCGAGTCCGACCAGCTTGACGGGCACGCCCAGCTCGCGCTGCACGGCGACCACGATGCCGCCCTTGGCCGTGCCGTCCAGCTTGGTCAGGACGATCCCGGTGATGTCGACGACCTCGGCGAAGACCCGCGCCTGGACCAGGCCGTTCTGCCCGGTGGTGGCGTCGAGGACGAGCAGCACCTCGTCGACCGGCGCGTGCTTCTCGACGACCCGCTTGACCTTGCCCAGCTCGTCCATCAGACCGGTCTTGGTGTGCAGCCGTCCCGCGGTGTCGATGAGGACGACGTCGACCCCCATCTCCTTGCCCTCCTTCACCGCGTCGAACGCGACGGAGGCGGGGTCGCCCGCCTCAGGCCCGCGCACGGTGTGGGCACCGACCCGCTCGCCCCAGGTCTGCAACTGGTCGGCGGCGGCGGCCCTGAAGGTGTCGGCGGCGCCGAGGACGACGGTCCTGCCGTCGGCCACCAGGACCCGGGCGAGCTTGCCCGTGGTGGTGGTCTTGCCGGTGCCGTTGACCCCGACGACCATCACGATGCCGGGCGTGCGGCCCTCGGGCTCGGTGCGCACGGCGCGGTCGACGTCGGTGCCGACCAGCTTGAGCAGTTCCTCGCGCAGCAGGGCGCGCAGTTCCTCGGGGGTGCGGGTGCCGAGCACCTTGACGCGTTCGCGCAGGTTGTCGACCAGCTCCTGGGTGGGCAGCACACCGACGTCGGCGGTGAGCAGGGTGTCCTCGATCTCCTCCCAGGTGTCCTCGTCGAGGTGCTCGCGCGACAGCAGCGTGAGCAGCCCCTGACCGAGGGCGTTCTGGGAGCGGGAGAGGCGGCTGCGCAGCCGGACGAGACGGCCGGCCGCGGGCTCCGGGATCTCGATCGGGGGCGCTTCGGTGGGCGGCTCCTCGACGACGACGGGGGCCGAGCCGTCCGGGAGGCCGACCTCCTCTATCGTCCGACGGGACTCGTCGCTCGGCTCCTCGGCCTCGTCGCCGACGTGCGGCTCGGCCGGAGGGGCGGTGATGTCGGGCGCGGTGGGCGGGGGCGGGGGCAGCGGCCGCTTGCGACGGCTGCCGACGACGAGCCCGCCGATCGCGCCGAGGACGACCACGGCGATGACTACAGCAAGGATGACGGTTTCCATAACCCGACCAGTATCGGCCATGGCCCCCGACGGGCCCAGTTGTGCCGTACCCCTGGGGCGACCGTTTTCCCTCGGGGCGCCGCGGGTCCGCGCCTCTGGCCGTCTGACGCTCCGTCAGCTACGGTCCTGCTCCGCAGCCACCGTCCGAAGGGGGACCCGCCATGCCCGTCACGGTCGTGCGTTTCAACCTGGTCGAGCCCGGCGCCACCCCCGCCTCGCTCGGCGCCCGCTACCGGGCGGCCGTGGAGATGGCCGCCTACGCGGACCGGCACGGGGTGACCACCGTGCAGACCGAGGAGCACCACGGCGTCGACGACAACTGGCTGCCGTCGCCCTTCGCCTTCGCGGGCGCGGTCTTCGGGGCGACCCGGACCGTCGCGGTGACCGTCTCGGCGGTGATCGGGCCGCTGCACGACCCGCTGCGCCTGGCCGAGGACATCGCGGTCCTCGACCTGCTCAGCGGCGGCCGGCTGGTCACGGTGGCCGGCATCGGCTACCGCCCCGAGGAGTACGCCCGCGCGGGGATCGACTTCCGCCGCCGCGGCCGGATCCAGGACGAACTCCTGGAGACGCTGCTGAAGGCGTGGACCGGTGAGGAGTTCGACTACCGGGGCCGTACCGTGCGGGTCACCCCGCGCCCCGGCACCACGCCGCACCCGCTGCTGCTGGTCGGCGGCTCCTCCCGGGCTGCCGCCCGCCGCGCGGCCCGCCTCGGCCTGCCGTTCTTCCCGAGCGCCCATCTGCCGGAGCTGGAGGCGTACTACAAGGAGCGGCTGGTGGAGTACGGCACCGAGGGCTGGACGATGATGCCGGAGGCCGAGACGCCGCTGCTGCACATCGCCGAGGACCCGGACCGGACGTGGGCCGAGTACGGCGGGCACTTCCTGCACGAGGCCAGGACGTACGCGTCGTGGCAGTCGGGGGCGATCCACTCGGCGGTGCGGTCGGGCGCCCAGGACGTGGCGGCGCTGCGCGCGGAGGGCGTCTACCGGGTCGTCACGCCCGAGGAGTGCGTGGCCCAGTCGCTGGCCAACCTGGTGCTGCATCCGCTGGTGGGCGGGATGCCGGTGGCGGAGGGGTGGCGCAGCCTGCGGCTGTTCTGCGAGGAGGTGCTGCCCCGGCTCGGGGGGTGAGCCGGGGCAGATACCGAGGAGAGGGCGGCGGGGGGGTGGCCCTCTCCTCGGGTCCGGGGGGCGCTCAGCCCATCGACTCCAGCGTCCGGCCCTTCGTCTCCTTGACGAAGGCGAGCACGAAGGGGATCGACAGCGCGGCGAAGAACGCGTAGATCATGTAGGTCGCGGAGAGGTTCCAGTCGGCGAGCGAGGGGAAGCTCGCGGTGATGGCCCAGTTGGCGATCCACTGCGCGGAGGCGGCCACGCCCAGGGCGGCGGCGCGGATCCGGTTGGGGAACATCTCGCCGAGGAAGACCCAGACGATGACGCCCCAGGAGAGGGCGAAGAAGAGGACGAAGACATGCGCGGCGACCAGGGCGACCCAGCCCGGGGTGGCCGGCAGCTTGCCGTCGACGAGGTGGTACGAGAACGCCCACGCCTCCAGCGAGAGGCCGACGACCATGCCGACGGAGCCGATCAGGGCGAGCGGCTTGCGGCCGACGCGGTCCACGAAGATCATCGCGATCACGGTGCCGATGATGTTGATGATCGACGTCGTGAACGAGTAGAAGAACGAGTCCGTCGGGTCGATGCCGACCGACTGCCACAGCGTCGAGGAGTAGTAGAACGCGACGTTGATGCCGACGAACTGCTGGAAGACGGAGAGCCCGATACCGATCCAGACGATCCGCTGGAAGAGGAACGAGCCGCCGAGCAGGTCCTTGAAGGTGGACTTGTGCTCGCGCCGCATCGCCGTCTCGATCTCGTCGACCCGCGCGTCGAGGTCGATGTGCTCGCCCTCGACCTCCGCGAGGATCGCGCGGGCTCGGTCGCGCTTGCCGACCGAGAGCAGGAAGCGGGGGGACTCCGGGATGGCGAAGGAGAGCAGGCCGTACAGGACGGCCGGGATCACCATGACGCCCAGCATCACCTGCCATGCCTCGAGGCCGAGCAGCTTGCCGCGCTGGTTGCCGCCTGCCGCGTTCAGCAGGCCCCAGTTGACGAGCTGCGAGATGGCGATGCCGACGACGATCGCGGCCTGCTGGAAGGAGCCGAGCCGGCCCCGGTAGGCGGGCGGCGAGACCTCGGCGATGTAGGCGGGGCCGATGACGGAGGCCATGCCGATGGCGAAACCGCCGATGATCCGCCAGAAGGCGAGGTCCCAGAGCGCGAACGGCAGGGCCGACCCGACGGCGCTGATGGTGAACAGCACGGCCGCGATCTGCATGCAGCGGATGCGGCCGATGCGGTCCGCGATCCGGCCGGCGGTCGCGGCGCCGATGGCGCAGCCGATCAGGGCGACGGCGATGACCTGGGCCAGGGTCGCGGAGCCGATGTCGTAGCGATCGCGGATGGCCTCGACGGCGCCGTTGATGACGGAGCTGTCGTAGCCGAACAGGAAGCCGCCCATCGCGGCGGCCGCCGCGATGAAGATGACATGTCCGAGATGTTCGGGGTGCGGCGGTACTGATCCCGGCTGGGGTGCCTGCGCGGTGCTGGTCACGATCAACTCCTCGGGCCACCGGCAGCGCTGCCGGGTGGGGGTGAGCCCTTCCAAGTGGTGGTATCCAGTGGCGCATAGCTTCACGTCGCTCACCACCTGAAGGTAAAAGCAACGTTGCAGAGGATATGCCTTCAAGTTTCGACGCCAACACAGGGTGGACTGTGAAGAAACAGACAGCAGAACCGGTCCGCCCGGCAGGTTTGAGTTCACTTAGTGAAGGCAGAAGGAAGAGTTACCGCAGCCGCTGCGAGATGACCTTCGAGACGCCGTCGCCCTGCATGGCGACGCCGTACAGCGCGTCGGCGACTTCCATGGTCCGCTTCTGGTGCGTGATCACGATGAGCTGCGACGCCTCCTGCAACTCCTGCATGATCCGGATCAGCCGCTGGAGGTTGGTGTCGTCGAGGGCCGCCTCGACCTCGTCCATCACGTAGAACGGGCTCGGCCGGGCCTTGAAGATCGACACCAGCAGCGCCACCGCCGTCAGCGACCGCTCGCCGCCCGACAGCAGCGAGAGCCGCTTCACCTTCTTGCCCGGCGGGCGGGCCTCGACGTCCACCCCGGTGGTGAGCATGTTGTCGGGATCGGTCAGGATCAGCCGGCCGTCACCGCCGGGGAACAGCCGCCCGAAGACGCCCTCGAACTCCCGTGCGGTGTCACGGAAGGCGTCGGTGAAGACCCGCTCGACGCGCTCGTCGACCTCCTTGACGACCTGGAGGAGATCGGCCCGGGTCTTCTTCAGGTCTTCGAGCTGCTCGCTCAGGAACTGATGGCGCTCCTCCAGCGCCGCGAACTCCTCGAGGGCCAGCGGATTCACCTTGCCGAGTTGCTGATACGCCCGTTCGGCCGACCGCAGCCGCTTCTCCTGCTCGGCCCTGACGAAGGGCCTCGGCCGGTTGCGCGGGTGGTCGGGATCGTCCGGCAACTCCTCGCCGTCGGCCGCGGGGGACGCCGCCACCGGCTGGTGCGGACCGTACTCGGAGACCAGCCCGGCCGGCTCGACGCCCAGCTCCTCCAGCGCCTTCGTCTCCAGCTGCTCGATCCGCAGCCGCTTCTCGGCGCCCAGCACCTCGCCCCGGTGGACGGAGTCGGTCAGCTTGTCCAGCTCCGCCTTGAGGTCGCGGCCCGCGCCCCGCGCCGCCGACAGCTCCTGCTCGCGCGCCGCCCTCGCGGCCTCGGCGGCGGACCGCTCCCGGTCGGCGCGGGCCAGCGACACCTCGACGTGCGCGAGCAACTGGCGCGCGCCGGAGGCGACCGCCCCGGCGACGGCCGCCTCGTGGCGCAGCCTGGCCCTGCGCTGCTCGGCACGCGCGCGTGCGTCGCGTTCGGCGCGGGCGGCCCGGTCGAGCTGGTCGGCGCGGCCCGACAGCCCCTTGACCCGCTCCTCGTGGGTACGGACCTGGAGGCGGGCCTCCATCTCGGTCTGCCTGGCGTTGGCGCCGTCGGCCGCGAGCCGGTCCCTGACCGTGGTGTCGGGCTCCTCCTCGACCGGCGTCTCCTCGGCGACGGCGAGCCGTTCGGCGAGTTCCTCGGCGTCCTGGAGCGCCCGGTCCAACGCGTCCTGCGCGCGGGCGGCGGCGGCCACCGCCCGCTCGGCCTCGCCCGCCGCGCCCCGCGCCTGCCCGGCGAGCCGCCCCAGCTCCGCGGCCACGGCCGACTTCTCCCGGTCGGCGGCCCGCCGCAGCTCCCCCAGCTCCTCGACGGCCGCGGCGCACTCCCGGCGCCGCTCCCCCGCCACGTGCTGCGCCTCGGCCAGCTCCTCGCACCGGACGGCGAGTTCCGTCAGCTCGGCGGCGGCCTCGTCCACGGAGGCCCGCACCTCGAGCAGGCTCGGCGCCCCGGCGGACCCGCCGTGCGCGAAGTGCGCCCCGAGCAGATCCCCTTCGGCGGTGACGGCGATGAGACCGGGCCGCGCCCTGACCAGCTCCTCGGCGTCCTCCAACGTCCCGACGACGACGATCCCGCGCAACAGCCGCCGCACGGCGGGCATCAACTCGCCGGACGCACGGACCAGATCGGCGGCGTACGGCGGGGCGGGGCGGGCGCGAGTGGGGGTGGGGGCGGCGGGGTTCGTGAGGGGTGTGCGGGCGCGGGTGGGGTCGGCGTGGGGCGTGGGGGCGGCGTGGGCGCGGGCAGGGTCGGCGGGGGGCGTGGGGATCGTGCGGGCATGCGCCGGGTCGGCGGGGCTCGTGAGGGCGCCGTCGTCCCCCGGGCCGGCCGCATCCGGGCTGCCGGTCCTTTCGGGTCCGTCCTCGGGTGTGCCCGCAGGCCCGGCCTCAGGGCTGCCCTCAGGCCCGTACGCGGATGCGCTCCCAGGCCCGTCCCCGGGGCCGCCCGCGGGCTCGTCCTCGGGTGTACCCGCAGGCCCGTACGCGGGGCCGACCTCGGGCCCGTCCTCGGATGCGCCCACAGGCCCAGCCTCGGGCCCGTCCTCGGATGCGCCCGCAGGCTCGTCCTCGGGTGTGTCCACAGGCTCGTCCTCGGGCCCGTCCTCGCGCGCGGTCTCCTCCGGTGCGGACGTCAGCAGCAGTGCCGCCCGGCCCGCGTCCTGTTTGCGGAGCAGGCGGATCGCGTCGGCCGCCGCCGTCGGGTTCGTCACCGCGAGGGCGTCCGCCGCCGCGCCGAAGGCCGCTGCCAGGGCGACCTCGTGGCCCGGGGTCACCGTGAGGAGTTCCGCGGCGGGACCGAGCAGCCCGGTGATGCGGTCCCGCGCGTCGAGCAGGGCGCCGGTGCCGTCCTTGCGGCGCAGGCCGAGGGCGAGGGCGTCGTGGCGGGCCTGGGTCGCGGCCCGTCGTCGTTCGGTCGCGGTGGCCGCCTCGCGGGCCGACGTCAGGGCGGTCTCCGCCTCGGCGAGAGCCCGCTTCAGCTCCTCGTGCCGCGCTGAGCGTTCCGCGTCGCCCGCGTCGAGGCCGTCGACCTCGGCCTGGAGCGTCTCGTACTCCGCCTGTGCGGCGGCGGCCCGCTGCTGGGCCTCCTCGCGGGCCGAGGCCAGCCGGTCGATCTCGGCCTGGGCGGCGGCGGCCCGCGAACGCGCCGCGCCCGCCTGCCCGTTCAGCCGGGCCAGCCCCTCGCGGCGGTCGGCGATGGCGCGGGCCACGTCCTTGAGGCGCCGTTCCTCGACGGTCAGTTCGCGTTCGAGGTCGGCGCGGTGCTCGACGGTGTCCTCCAGCGCCCGTTCGGCCGCTTCGAGGGCCGCCGCGAGCTCCGCCTCCTGCTCCCGGACCCGGGCGGCCTCGCGCTCCAGGTCCTCGGGGTCACGGCCGCGGCGCTCCTCCAGCGGCGCCGCGGTGGCGCTGGTGACCCGGGCGTCGGCGAGCGACACCGTGCCGCGCACCCGTTCGGCGAGCTGGGAGAGGTCGTACCAGGTCTGCTGGGCGCGCTTCAGGCGCGGGCCGAGCTGCCGCACCTCGTCCTCCAGGAGCGCCTCGCGCTGGAGCGCCTTCCGCAACTCCTGCTCGGCCGACTCCTTGCGGGCCTTGAGGGCGGCCTCGTCGGCGACCTCAAGGCTCAGCGCCTCGCGCAGCCTGACCAGGTCGTCGGCGAGCAGCCGCAGCCGGGCGTCGCGCAGGTCGGCCTGGATCACGGCGGCCCTGCGGGCGACGGCGGCCTGCCGGCCCAGCGGCTTGAGTTGGCGGCGCAGTTCGTCGGTGAGGTCCTGCACGCGCGCGAGGTTGGCCTGCATCGCGTCCAGCTTCCGCAGCGCCTTCTCCTTGCGCCTGCGGTGCTTGAGGACGCCGGCCGCCTCCTCGATGAAGGCGCGGCGGCCCATGGGGTCGGCGTGCAGGACGGAGTCGAGCTGGCCCTGGCCGACGATGACGTGCATCTCGCGGCCGATGCCGGAGTCGGAGAGCAGCTCCTGGATGTCGAGGAGCCGGCAGGTGTCACCGTTGATCTGGTATTCGCTGCCGCCGTTGCGGAACATGATCCGCGTGATGGTGACCTCGGCGTACTCGATGGGCAG
Organism: Streptomyces griseoviridis; assembly: GCF_005222485.1. NCBI lineage: Bacteria > Bacillati > Actinomycetota > Actinomycetes > Kitasatosporales > Streptomycetaceae > Streptomyces > Streptomyces griseoviridis. The sequence continues at coordinate 6,237,483 of NZ_CP029078.1, read as the reverse complement.
CGCGCCGTCGGAGTTGTCGATGGTCAGGGACACCTCGGCGCGGCCGAGCGGCGGCCGTCCCGTGGTGCCGGCGAAGATGACGTCCTCCATCTTGCCGCCGCGCAGCGTCTTCGCGCCCTGCTCGCCCATGACCCAGCTGAGCGCGTCCACGACATTGGACTTGCCCGAGCCGTTGGGGCCGACGACGCAGGTGATCCCCGGCTCGAAGCGGAGCGTGGTCGCGGAGGCGAACGACTTGAAGCCGCGCAGGGTCAGGGCCTTGAGGTGCACGCCGCCGGACTCTACCTTCCGGCGGTATCTCACTCCATGAACGCGCGGTCGCCCGCGGTTTCACCCGTGAACGCGCAGGGCACATCAGACGTTGAGGAGAGCGGGAGGGGATGGGGGCAGGGGAAGCCGAGAGAGCCAGAGAAGCCGAGGGCGTCAGGGCGTCAAGAAAGAAGGGACGCCGAAGCGTCCCTTGCAGATCTGACGGAGTGAGCGGTTGACACGGGCGGCCCGACCACTGCTGTCATGCGGTGATCAGGTGAGCGCAGGCTCCGCCTGGTGTGCGTCGATGCTCTCGAGAAGCGAGTCGTGAGAAGCGGCAGCCGTCAGTGCGTCGTTCTGAGCCTGGATCCGTCCGAGCTCGGATTCCAGGTCCTGGACACGCTGCTGGAGCCGTCGCATCTCGGCGAGGAGTCGCGGGTCGGAGCCGCCGACGTAACCGAGAAGCGCCTTTGCCATGATGGATGGTCCTCCACAATGAGTGACCGACCGAAGCGGTTGGGTCGTGAGGGAATCGCACCCGCGGTGCTTGGCACTGTTGAGTTTTTGGTGCCGTTCTGCCATGCCAAACAGCTAAGGTGCGCGGGGCTTTCAGCGTCTCACCAAAAAGTTTGACGGTCAACACGATCACGCCCCGTATTGGCGGGCGACCCGGTGCGCGCGGCCGGTGACAGGCGGCGTCGCTTCTCCTTCGGGGCCCTGCGGGCTGACTCGATCAGTCGTACCCAGGGAGCCTGCCACTTCCTCCCGTTCTTGGCAACCACCAGGTCACCGCCGTTCCCGGCGGGTGCCCACGGTGTGCCGGGGCACCCGGTCCCGGCCGCTGGGGCGGTCTCGGTCAGCGCATGGCGAAGCCGTCATAGCCGCCGCGCGGTGTGTCCCAGATCTCGGTGACGCCGTCCACGCGTCCGGGCGTGTCATCGCCCTGGAGCCAGTCGAGGAGCGCCTCGCAGCCGCTTCTGGCGCCCTCCGCGACCACCTGGACCCGGCCGTCCTCCAGATTGAGAGCAAAGCCACTCAGGCCGCCGATCTCCAGGGCCTTGGCCCGGGTGAACCAGCGGAAACCCACACCTTGGACGTGTCCTCGCACCCAGGCGACCAGCCGTGCATCCTCGCTCATGGAGGAAACCTAACGGCCCAATGTCTCGCGGGACACATCCGCCTCCCCCGCCATGCGGTACCGTCCCGACCCAATGAATCTCATATGAAACCCACTCCATCGAGTGAGTTTGGTTGACCCGGGGGGACGCGTCGACCGCGATGACGAGGAAGGCAAGGACATGGGACGCCACCGACGCTCCGACGCCGGCCGCGCCGCCACGGGCCGCGCCACGGGGGTCACAGCGCCACACGGCTCTTACCCGGGCGGGAACGCTCCGCTGGACTCGCACGACTTCGAACACGACGCACCGGCCCCCCGCGCCGAGGGCCCGCAGGGGGGTCGCCCCCTGAGCGACGACAAGCAGGCCGCGGCCTCGGCACGCAGTGCCGCGTACCTCTTCGCCACCGAGGACGACTTCCGCACCGTCTTCCCGTCGGACGGTTTCGCGCCCGACGGCGGTCCCGGCGGCGCGCACCGCCGACGGAAGAAGCGGGTCGCGACGCCCGTGCGCACCGGTCTGCTGGGGGTCTCCGCGGCCGTCGCGCTCGGTACCGTCGCGGTGGCCACGGGCGCGGTGCCCGGCCTCGACAACTACAAGCTCGGCGGCGGTGGCGGCGGCCAGAAGGCGCAGGCCGCCGCCGGTACGCCGACGAACTCGGCGACCGAGCAGGGCGGCACGTCGGGCAGCGCGCAGAACCGCGCGGGCTCCGGCGCGACCAGCCGGGACGCGGAGCGCGCCGAGTCCCCTTCGGCCGCCCCGTCGTCCTCCTCGCCCGCGCCCAGCAGGACGCCGACGAAGAAGCCGTCGGCGACCCCCTCCGAGAAGCCGGCCCCGGATCCGACCCCCACCACGCGGGCCCCCGAGCCCAAGGCGCCGGCCGCGGAGCCCACCCAGGCCGCGGTCTCCACCCAGGCGGCGGCCGAGGCGGAGGTGCTCAGGCTGGTGAACGAGGAGCGCGCCAAGGTCGGCTGCTCAGCGGTGGCCGCGAACAGCGCGCTCACCGGGCTCGCCGAGGACTTCAGCCAGGCCATGGCCGAGCAGGACTTCTTCGACCACACGGACCCGAGCGGCGCCTCGCCGTGGGACCGGGCGGCGAAGCTGGGCATCGGCAACCTGGGCGGCGAGAACATAGCCCGCGGCCAGGCCGACCCGGCGGCGGTGATGGAGGCGTGGATGAACAGCCCCGGCCACAAGGCGAACATACTGAACTGCGACTTCAAGACGCTGGGCGTCGGCGTGCAGTTCGGGTCGGGCGGCCCGTGGTGGACGCAGGACTTCGGCTACTAGGGCTTCCGCGCGGGCGCCGGGGGTCCCGATTCAGGCCCCCGGTCGGCCGCAGGCCACCTCGCCGCTCTCCGCCACCCGCGTTCTCGCAGCTCAGCGACGCCAACCGCAGGCGAGCGCTAACTTCTGGTTAGTGCAACCTGTCGGTGAGCGCTGCGCTCAAGTACGCTTGAAGGATGAACCGCATCGACGAGTGCCCAGCGGCGCGGAACCTCCCGTACGACGTGTTCGCGAAGGAGTGCCCCTCGCGCGGCACGCTCGAACACATCACGGGCCGCTGGGGCGCCCTCGTTCTCGGCGCCCTCTCCGAGGGCTCGCTGCGCTTCAACGAGCTGCGCCGCCGGGTGGCGGGCGTGAGCGAGAAGATGCTGTCTCAGACCCTGCACGCGCTGGAGCGCGACGGACTGGTGCTCCGCGAGGCACAGACCACCAACCCGCCCCGGGTGGACTACGAACTGACCCCGCTGGGCCGCGAGGTCGCCGGCCGGCTGCTGGGCCTGATCCACTTCCTGGAGGGCAGCATGGACGACGTCCTCGCCGCCCGCCGGCGCTACGACGCCCGCGGCGGCCGCTGACAGCGCGGGCAGAAGTAGCTGGAGCGGTTCATCCACGGCCGCCGCAGCATCGGCGTCCCGCACCGCTTGCACGGCAGCCCCTCACGTCCGTAGGCGTCGAGCGAACGGTCGAAGTAGCCTGACTCGCCGTTCACGTTGACGTACAGGCTGTCGAAGCTGGTGCCGCCGACCGCGAGCGCCTCGTTCATCACGTCCCGTACGTGGCCCAGGAGTTCGGCGGTGCGCGGGCGGGTGAACCCGGCCGTGGGGCGTTCGTAGTGGACGCGAGCGCGCCAGAGGGCCTCGTCCGCGTAGATGTTGCCGACCCCGCTGATCAACGACTGGTCCAGCAGGGCCCGTTTGACGGTGCTGCGCTTGCGGCGCAGCGCCTGGTGGAAGGCGTCGTCGTCGAAGAGCGGGTCGAGGGGGTCGCGGGCGATGTGCCCGATGACGTCGGGCAGCCCGTCGGGCGTGGTGTCGTGCAACGACAGCCCGCCGAAGGTGCGTTGGTCGACGAACCGCAGCTCGGTGCCGAGCGCGTCGGCGAACTGCACCCGGATCCGCAGATGCTTCTCGGCGGGCGCGGTGAGCGGCTGCACCAGCAGCTGTCCGCTCATCCCGAGGTGGGCGAGGACCGCCTGCCCCGTGTCCTCCAGGGGCAGCCACAGATACTTGCCGCGCCGGCTGGGGACGCCGATCCTGTGACCCTTGAGCCGGTGCGCGAAGTCGTCGCCCCCCGCGATGTGCCGCCGCACGGCCCGCGGATGGAGCACTTCGGCGTCGGCGACGACCCGGTGGGCGACCCACCGCTCAAGCCCCCGCCTGACGACCTCGACCTCGGGCAACTCGGGCATGCGTTCCCCCGTGACGTACCTGGCGCACGACCCGAGCGCCCGCCCCTGACGGGGTGGGCGCTCGGAGTGCTCTGTTCGTTCGTTCCGGTCAGGCGGAGACGGCCGAAGGCCCGTTGCCGGTGGCGCCGTCGACATCGACTCCGTCGGCTCCGTCGGCTCCGTCGGCAACAGCCTCGGCTTCGGCTTCGGCCTCCTTGACGGAGGGCCGGGCCGCCGCCTCGGCGCGCTCGTCCGCCGCGGCCCTGATGGACCTCCAGGCGGACTCGGCGGCCTGCTGCTCCGCCTCCTTCTTGCTGCGGCCGGTGCCGGTGCCGTACGAGACGCCTCCGACGCGGGCGGCAGCAGTGAAGGTCTTCTCGTGGTCGGGGCCGGTCTCCGTGACCAGGTACTCGGGGACGCCGAGCCCTTCGGTCGCGGTGAGCTCCTGGAGACTGGTCTTCCAGTCCAGGCCGGCTCCGAGGTTCGAGGACTTCTCGATCAGCGGGTCGAACAGGCGGTGCACCAGTTCGGAGGCCGCGTCGAGGCCCTGGTCGAGATAGACCGCGCCGATCACCGCTTCAAGGGTGTCGGCGAGGATGGACGCCTTGTCCCGGCCACCCGTGCCCTCTTCGCCCCGGCCGAGCCGGATGAAGGAGCCGAGTTCAAGTCCGCGACCGACCTCCGCCAGCGCACGCGAGTTGACCACCGCGGCCCGCAACTTGGCCAGTTGGCCTTCGGGCAGGTCGGGGTGGGTCGTGTACAGCGTGTCGGTGACGACGAGTCCGAGCACGGAGTCCCCGAGGAACTCGAGGCGCTCGTTCGTCGGCAGACCGCCGTTCTCGTACGCGTAGGAACGGTGGGTCAGCGCACGCACCAGAAGGGCGGACTCAAGTGTGTACCCGAGCCGCCCTTCCAGAAGCGTGTGGGACGAGGCCGTACTGTCCGATGGGCCAACCCCGCTCGCGCGGGGAGAATTCTTCTTCGCCGTGGACACGGTGCCTCTCACCAGCCGCTCAGACCTCGAGGACCTGGCGCTTGTTGTAGGTGCCGCAAGACGGGCACGCGATGTGCTGCAGCTTGGGCTCGTGGCAGCGCTCGCACGCAACCAGGGTGGGGACCGCAGCCTTCCACTGCGACCGGCGGTGGCGCGTGTTGCTGCGCGACATCTTCCGCTTCGGAACAGCCACGGCTACTTCTCCTGCTTCTCGGCGGCGCGTGCTGATCGGGGCGCGTCGCCGCTCATCTCGTCCTTCTCGCCGTCCTTCATGGTGCCGGCGAGTCCCTGCAGTGCCGCCCAACGGATGTCGACGGCATCGTGGTGGTGGTCCGGGTCGTCCGCCAGCCGGGCTCCGCACTCGGAGCACAGGCCGGGGCAGTCGTCCTGGCACACCGGCTGCATCGGCAGTGCGAGCACCACCGCATCACGCAGCACGGGTTCGAGGTCGAAAAGACCGTCCTCGATGTAGAGCCTGTCCTCGTCTTCCTCGGCGTCGTCGGCCGGTTCCGCTTTGGGGCGGCCCCGGTCATCGGCGTCAGGGTACGAGAACATCTCCTGGAAGTCCGCTTCGAGCTGCTGCTCCAGCGGCTCCAGACACCTTACGCACTCCCCCTTGGCCGACGCACGGGCGGTGCCTGTGACAAGCACCCCTTCCATGACCGACTCAAGCCGGAGTGAGAGCTCCACCGGGGCGCCTTCCGGCACTCCGATGACTCCCTGGACGCCGAGGTCCAGGGGGGCGTCGATCGAGCGGGTCAGGCGCTGCATCGCGCCAGGACGCCGCCCCAGCTCGTGTGTGTCGAACACGAGAGGGTTGCGGTGGTCGAGGCGGGCGTTCAGGGCCATTCCTGCTTTCGATCTTCTCAGCTCAGGGGACGCGGCCCGTCGGTGTGCTCGGGCAGCGCTGATCACGGACGTACACGCGACCGAAGGACCAGGGTACTGGACCTTTCGCTGTCGGCCCAATCCGCTGGTTCGTCACTGACCGCGCCCCTGTTCGTACGCCCTCAGCTGCTCGGCGCTGATCATGCTGGTGTCGAAGAGGCTGGTCTCGTCGAGCGCGTACCCCTGCTCGGGGATCTGCGCCTGCTGGGGGGTCTGCGGGGTGTCGTAGGCCGCCTGCCGGCCGTCGTAGCCCTGGTACGCGGCGTACGGGTCGGCCTGCTGCGGGTAGCCGTAGGGGTCCTGCTGGCCGTAGCCCTGCTGCGGGTAGCCGCCCGCGGCGCCCGCGTAGGGGTCGGACTGCTGCGGGTAGCCGTACAGGTCCTGCTGCTGCGCCTCGGCGGTCGGGGCGTAGTCCTGCTGCCGCTGCGGCTGCTGCTGCTGGGCGGGCTGCCCGGCGGCGGCCGAGGTGTCCCGCTCGGCGAGGGCCGCGAGGTCGGCGAGGTAGTCGGCGTCGCTGGAGTGCTGGAAGGAGCTGAGGTCGTCGGCGAGGGCGCCGAGGTCGTCGCTCGCGATCCGGCCGTGCAGCTTCTGCCGGCCGCGCCCGACGGCCTCCAGGGTCTTGGCGAGGACCGCCTCGAAGGCGCCCAGCTTGACGTCGACGTAGGCGTCGGCGTCGCGGCGCAGGGTCTCCGGGTCGTGGCTGCGCTCGGGGGCGTCCTCGTCCTCGTAGCCCTGCGCGTCGACGCCCGGCCCGGTGCCGAGGAGCTTCTCCCGGCCGCGGCCGACGGAGCCGAGGGTCTTGGTGAGGACGACCTCGAAGTTGGCGAGCTTGGAGTCGACGTAGTCGTCGGCCTCGGCGCGCACCTCCTCGGCCTCCTGGCGGGCCTCGGCGAGGATGCGGTCGGCCTCGTTCTGGGAGCGGCGGGCGACCTCCGTGTCGGAGACCAGCGAGCCGCGTTCGGCGTGCGCCTGCCCGATGATCCGGTCGGCCTCCTGGCGGGCCTGCTCGACCAGCTGCTCGCGGTCGCCGATCAGCTCCTGGGCCTGGGCGAGGGAGCCGGGCAGGGCCTGGCGCACCTCTTCGAGCAGGGCGAGCAGGTCGGCGCGGTTGACCACGCACGACGCCGACATGGGCATGGCTCGGGCATGGGAGACCGCCGCGACGATCTCGTCGAGCTTCTTCTGCACGTCCACCGTGTGCTCGCCACTCTCTACAGGGGTGTTGGAGACGGACGGGACGACTGTAGCCCCATCAGTCCTTGCGCAGACGCGTGTTGAGCGCCTCCAGGACGAGCGGCGGCACCAGGTGCGCGACGTCGCCGCCCCAGGTCGCGACCTCCTTGACGAGGGAGGACGAGAGGAAGCTGTAGGTGGGGTTGGTGGGCACGAAGAGGGTCTCGACGCCGGAGAGCCCGTTGTTCATCTGGGCCATCTGGAGTTCGTAGTCGAAGTCGCTGACCGCGCGCAGGCCCTTGACGATGGCGGGGATGTCGCGCTGCTTGCAGAAGTCGACGAGCAGTCCGTGGAAGGACTCCACGACGACGTTGCCGTACTCGGCGGTGACCTCGCGGATCAGGTCGATCCGCTCGTCGATCTCGAACAGTCCCTTCTTGGACTGGTTGATCATCACCGCGACGTACACCTCGTCGTAGAGGCGTGAGGCGCGGGCGATGATGTCGAGGTGTCCGTTGGTGATCGGGTCGAAAGACCCGGGACAGACGGCGCGGCGCACTAGTGATCCCTCGCTCTCCGGTCCGGTCATCGTGCGGCGTCGCACGTAGAGGCGGCGTGACCGTACCAAAACGTTCCCTCGCCGTAGCGGCGGGCCCGCAGTGGTGCGAAGCCGTCGGGCCAGCCGAAATCGCCGCCTCTGGTGCTGCGCTCCACGGTGACGAGGGCTTCCGCCGCGAGCCAGCCTCCGGTGCGGAGTGTGAGCAGGATCTCCCGGAGATCGTCGTCGGAGACGGCGTACGGGGGGTCGAGGAAGACGATGTCGTAGGGCCGCGCGGGAGGCCCGGTGCGGACGACCTGCTCGGCCTTGCCCGCGCGCACCTCGGCGCCGGGCAGGCCGATGCCCCGGACGTTCTCCTTGATGACGCGGACGGCGCGGGCGTCGGCCTCGACCAGCAGGGTGTGCCCCGCGCCCCGGGACAGCGCTTCGAGGCCGATCGCCCCGGAGCCCGCGTACAGGTCGAGGACGCGCTCGCCCGCCAGCGGGCCGCCGAGGAGGGACTCCCAGGTGGAGAAGAGTCCTTCCCGCGCGCGGTCGGAGGTGGGGCGGGTACCGGTCCCCGGCGGAACGGCGAGGCGCCGGCCACCGGCCACGCCGGCGATCACGCGGGTCATGTCGGAAGTCCTTGTCCGTGGGCGACTGCTCAGCCCCAGTCTGGCAGGCGAACGGGGGCGACGGGCTGGGGGGAGGGGACGGCCGCGGGCTGACGGAGGGGGTGCGGGGGGGCAGCGAGGGCGGCTCGGGCCCGGCGGGGACGGCGAGGGTGTCTTGGGGGCTACGGGGGCGCCGCCTTGGGCCGGGCGGGGACGCCGCCTTGGACCGGGCGGGGGCGCCGTGGGCCGGCGGATGCGCTGTGGACCCGGCGAGGGCGCCTCCGGACCCCGGCGCGGGGGCGCTGCGGGCCTGGCAGAGGCGCTGTGGGCCCGGCGAGGGGGCGCCTTTGGACCCGGCGCGGGAGCGCTGCGGGCCCGGCGGATGCGCTGTGGACCCGGCGAGGGGGCGCCTCCGGACCCCGGCGCGGGAGCGCTGCGGGCCCGGCAGAGGCGCTGCGGGCCCGGCGAGGGGGCGCCTCCGGACCCCGGCGCGGGAGCGCTGCGGGCCCGGCAGAGGCGCTGTGGACCCGGCGAGGGGGCGCCTTCGGACCCCGGCGCGGGAGCGCTGCGGGCTGTGGGCCCGCCAGAAGCACGCGGGCCCGGTGGGGATGCCTCGGGTCGGCGGGCGGTCAGACTGCGGCGAAGCGGACGGCGTCCCCCGTCTTGCTCGGCGAACACCCACCGCTTGGCCGGCGACCATGTTCCGGCCCGGCGGACGCTCGCCGCCGCCTCGACCACCGCCCGCACCCGGCTCGGCGGACGCCCCAGCCCGCCCCCACCACCCCAGCGGCCAACGCCCCCACCGGCCCGGCGCACCCCGCGCCGCGCCCGACGAACGCTCGCCGACACCCCCGCCGACCACCCCGACAGTCCCCACCCGCCGGCCCGTCCGCTCATCCCCTCTCCCCCTCGTCCCCCTCGCCCACCTCAGCCTCTCCCCCTCCCCCTCCCCTCAGCCCTTCTCCAGGTACTGCTCCCTCTCCTCGTCCAGCAGGGCGTCGAGCGCCGTGCGCAGGCCCGGGAGGGATGTCAGGTCGGGGTCGGTCGTCACCAGGGCGGTGGCCTCCTCACGGGCCTGCGCGATGATCTCCTCGTCCTCGATGACCGTCAGCATCCGCAGGGACGTGCGGGCTCCGGACTGGGCCTGGCCGAGGACGTCGCCCTCGCGGCGCTGCTCCAGGTCGATGCGGGAGAGTTCGAAGCCGTCGAGCGTCGCGGCGACGGAGGTGAGCCGGGCGCGGGCCGGGCTCGCCTCGGGCATCTCGGTGACCAGCAGGCAGAGGCCGGGTGCCGAGCCGCGGCCGACGCGGCCCCGGAGCTGGTGGAGCTGGGAGACGCCGAAGCGGTCGGCGTCCATGATGACCATCGCGGTCGCGTTCGGGACGTTCACACCGACCTCGATGACGGTGGTGGCGACCAGGACGTCCGTGTCGCCCGCGGCGAAGCGGCGCATCACGGCGTCCTTGTCGTCCGGGGCCATCCTGCCGTGCAGGACCTCGACCGTGAGGCCGTGCAGCGGGCCCTTGGCGAGCTGGTCGGCGACCTCGAGGACGGCCAGCGGGGGCCGCTTGTCCCCGTCGCCCTCGGGGGCCGCCTTCTTCTTGGCCCTGCCCTTGGGGTCGTCGTCCTCGTCGCCGATGCGCGGGCAGACCACGTACGCCTGGTGGCCGCCCGCGACCTCCTCGCGCACGCGCTCCCACGCGCGCGCCAGGAAGTGGGGTTTGTCGGCGGCCGGGACGACATGGCTGGCGATCGGCGAGCGGCCGGCCGGCAGTTGGTCGAGGACGGACGTCTCCAGGTCGCCGAAGACCGTCATGGCGACCGTGCGCGGGATCGGGGTGGCCGTCATGACGAGCAGGTGCGGGGGCTGCCTGCCCTTGCCGCGCAGCGCGTCGCGCTGCTCGACGCCGAACCGGTGCTGTTCGTCGACGACGACCAGGCCGAGGTCGTGGAACTGGACCTTGTCCTCGATCAGCGCGTGCGTGCCGATCACGATCCCGGCCTCGCCCGTGACCAGGTCGAGCAGCGCCTGGCGCCGGGCCGCCGCGCCCATCGAGCCGGTGAGCAGCACCACCTTGGTGGCCCGTTCGGCGCCGCCGAGCATGCCGCCCTCGGCCAGCTCGCCCATCATCTCGGTGATGGAGCGGTGGTGCTGCTGGGCGAGCACCTCGGTGGGGGCGAGCATCGCGGCCTGGCCGCCCGCGTCGACGACGGCGAGCATGGCGCGCAGCGCGACCATCGTCTTGCCCGAGCCCACCTCGCCCTGGAGCAGCCGATGCATCGGGTGGGCGGTGGCCAGGTCGGCGAAGATCTCGCGGGAGACCTTCAGCTGGCCGTCGGTGAGGGTGAAGGGCAGCCGGGCGTCGAAGGCGGTGAGCAGGCCGTCGGGGGTGGGTTCGCGCGGGACGGCGGGGAGCAGGGCGTCGGCGTGCCTGCGGCGGGCCAGGGCGACCTGGAGGACGAACGCCTCGTCCCACTTGAGGCGGGCGCGGGCGTCGGCGATGTCGGCCTTGGTCCGCGGGCGGTGGATCTTGAGCAGGGCCTCGGGCAGGGGCAGCAGCCCGCGGCCGGCGCGCAGCGACTCGGGCAGCGGGTCGATCGCGTCCCGGGCGGCGGGCAGCACCGTCTGGAGCGCCTTGCCGATCTTCCAGGACTCCAGCTTGGCGGTGGCCGGGTAGATCGGGATGAGGGCGCCGGCCCAGGTCTCGACCGCCCCGGCGGTGGCGTCGAGCCCTTCCGCGCCACCGAGACCGCCACCGCCGACGCCGTCACCGCCGCCGTCGATGCTCTCGGGGCCTTCGGGGCCTTCGGGGCCTTCAGGGTCGCCGCGGAGCAACTCGTACGCCGGGTGCGCCAGTTGCAGCCGGCGATTGAAGACGGAGACCTTGCCCGCGAACATCGCGCGGGTGCCCGGCAGGAGTTCCTTGTGGGGCTTGTGCACGCCGTTGCCGAAGAAGACAAGCTGGACGCGGCCACTGCCGTCCGTGATGGTGACTTCGAGGCGCTGTCCCTTGCCGCGCGGGGCCTTCGCCGAGGCGAAGGTGTGCAGCCGGGCGTCGGCGACCATGGCGACCACCGTGGCGTGCTCGTCCATGGGGAGGTCGGCCAGGTGGGTGAGCTGGCCGCGCTCCTCGTATCTGCGCGGATAGTGGTGCAGGAGGTCGCCGACGGTGTGCAGGCCGAGGTGCTCGGCCATCACCTTCGCGGTGGCGGGGCCGAGCACCGACTTCAGGGGCTGGTCCAGTGGTTCTTCCAGTGCGGGCACGAGATCCATTGCACACCACGGGACTGACATCGCCGTATACGTCCCCCGAAACCCCTGGTCAGACGGCTCGTTCGGGCCCTAGGATGGCGCGCTCCGGCCATCCCCCGCGGTACCGCCTCACACGGGACCGCCCGACCCCGCGCCGTCGAACCTCCCCCCACCGGCGCTGCGACGATGGACTCCCAGACCTCACAGCCATCCCAGGCACCCCAGTCACCTCACACCTTCCAGGTCGACCTGCGCGGTCTGGTGGACCTGCTCTCCCATCACCTCTACTCCAGCCCCAAGGTCTATCTGCGGGAGCTGCTCCAGAACGCCGTGGACGCGATCACCGCCCGCCGCGCCGGGCAGCCGGACGCCCCGGCCCGGGTACGGCTGCACGCCGAGGCGGGCGTCCTGCGGGTCGAGGACACCGGGATCGGGCTCACCGAGTCGGACGTGCACGCGCTGCTGGCGACCATCGGGCGCAGTTCCAAGCGCTCCGACGGCATCCAGGAGGCGCGTTCGGACTTCCTCGGGCAGTTCGGCATCGGTCTGCTGGCCTGTTTCGTGGTCGCCGAGCGGATCCGGGTGGTCAGCCGCAGCGCGCGCACCCCGGACGCGGCGCCGGTGGAGTGGACGGCGAGCGACGACGGTTCGTACACCGTGCGGACGCTGCCGGACGCGGCGCGGCCCGAGCCGGGCACCACCGTGCACCTCACCGCGCGTCCCGGGGCCGCCGAGTGGCTGGCGCCCGACCGGGTCATGGCGCTGGCCCGGGACTTCGGGTCGCTGCTCCCCTACGACGTGCGGGTCGGCGAGGAGGCCGTCACGGATCTGCCGCCGCCGTGGGACCGTGCCTACCCGTCCCCGGCCGGCAGGCGGGTGGCGCTGGCCAGGCACTGCCACGAGCTGTTCGGGTTCACGCCGTTGGACTCGATCGAGCTGGACGTGCCGCTCGCCGGGGTGCGCGGGGTGGCGTACGTGCTGCCCTCGGCGGTCAGTCCGGCGCAGCGGGCCACCCACCGGGTGCACCTCAAGGGCATGTTGCTGACCGAGCGGGCCGAACAGCTGCTGCCCGACTGGGCGTTCTTCGTGCGCTGTGTGCTGGACACGGACAGTCTGCGGCCGACCGCGTCGCGCGAGTCGCTGTACGAGGACGAGACGCTCGCGGCGGTGCGGGAGGCGCTCGGTGAGCGGATCAGGTCCTGGCTGACGGCGCTCGCGGCGAACGACCCCGAGCGGCTGTCGGCGTTCCTGTCGGTGCACCACCTCGGGGTCAAGTCGCTGGCCAGGCACGATCCGCAGATGCTGCGGACGATGCTGCCGTGGCTGCCGTTCGAGACGACCGACGGGCAGCTGTCCCTTGAGGAGTTCGCGCAGCGGCACCCGGTGGTGCACTTCACGCGGAGCGTGGAGGAGTACCGGCAGGTCGCGCCGATCGCGTCCGCGCAGGGCGTCGGTGTGGTCAACGGCGGCTACACGTACGACAGCGAGCTGGTCGAGGCGTTGCCCTCGGTGCGGCCGGGGACGGTGGTCGCTGAGCTGGACGCGGACACCGTGACGGCGCATCTGGACGCCGTCGACCCGGCGGAGGAGCTGGCGCTCGCCGGTTTCCTGGCCGCCGCGCGCGCGAGGCTCGACCCGCTGGGCTGCGACGTGGTGCTGCGGGCCTTCCACCCACTGTCGGTGCCCGCGCTGCACCTGGACGACCGGGCGGCCCGCCACGAGCAGGCGCGGGCGGCGGCCGAGGAGCAGGCCGACGACCTGTGGGCGGGCATCCTGGGCTCGCTGCGCGGCACCGCGCCCCGGGCGCGCCTGGTGCTCAACCATCTCAACCCGCTCATCCGCAGGATCGGTTCTCTGGGCGACAGGGAACTGATCGGCACCGCGACGGAGTCCCTGTACGGACAGGCGCTGTTGATGGCCCAGCGTCCGCTGCGGCCCGCGGACACCGCCCTGTTGAACCGCGCGTTCATCGGGCTTCTGGAATGGGCGACGCACGGCGAGGACGGTCACTGATGAGCGGCATCGACGGAAACAGCGGAATCGCCGACTTCGACGCGCTGCGGCGGGCGTTGGCGAAGAACGCGGAGCGGCCGGAGGGCCCGGCGCGCAACGCGCGCGCGGAGGAGCTGCTCGTGGCGGCGGAGCGGCTCGGCGTCCCGCTCGCCGTGATCGAGGCGCTCGGCCACCAGCTGAAGGTCTACAACTACAGCTCCGAGAAGGACAAGATGTTCGTCCCCTTCGCGCGGCTGCTGCGCATGTGGGACGAACGGCCCGAGGACTTCGACGAGTACGAGACGCACGCGCTGCACTGGGTCTTCAAGTGGATGTCGTCCGGCATGCTCGACCAGCCGCACATCCCGCTGGCCTCCATAGAGAAGTGGCTCGGCGAGATGGAGCACCGCTACCGGCTGGCCGGCCACTCCGAACGGGCGGTGCGCGGAGCCGAGTTCACGGTCGCCGCGCACCTGGGCGACCTGGCGCGCGCGGAGCGGGCGTACGACGCGTGGCTGGCGGCCGACCGGGACACGATGGCCGACTGCCACGCGTGCGAGCTGCACGAGCAGGGCTGGTGGCGGGCCGAGCAGGGGCGGGACGCGGAGGCGCTCGACCTGTGGCGGCCGGTCCTGGAGGGCGAGTTCAGCTGCGCGCACGAGCCGCACTCGGTGCTCGCGACCTCGCTTGTGCCGCTGCTGCGGCTCGGCCGCGCGGACGAGGCGCGCGCCAACCATCTGCGGGGCGTCCGCCTGGTGCGGTCCATGGAGAGCATGCGGTCCGCGTACGCGGACCACGTGGAGTTCTGCGCGCTGTCCGGCAACGAGGCGCGTGGGCTCGAACTGCTCGCGGAGCGGCCCGCGTACTTCACCGACACCGGGCACCCGCGCAGCGCGCTGGACTTCCATTGCGTGGTGGCCCTGTTGATGGACCGGCTGGTCGAACTGGGCCTGGGCGAACGGCAGGTGCCCGGCCCGCCCGGCCGGTCGTGGACCGCGCTCGACCTCGCCGGGCACGCGCGCGGTCAGGCGCTTGAGCTGGCCGCGCGGTTCGACGCGCGCAACGGCACCTCGCACGTGAGTGAGCGGGCACGCGCGCGGATGGCGCGGGTTCCGCTGGCGCGGCGGCTGCCGCTGGGGCTGCGGGCGACCCGTCCCGCGGCCCCGGGACCCGTGGCGCCGACGCGGGACGCCGGGGCGGCGGGGGCCGGCGGACAGGATCTGGCCGCGCTGCTGGCCGAGGCGCGGCGGCTGTCGGACACGCTGCGGCCGAACGCGGTCGAGGCGTGGGCGGCGGTCGGACGGTACGTGCGGGACGCGGGCGACGACGGCGACGGCGGGGGCGGCGAGCTGTCCGCCCGGGACCGCGCGGAGGTCGTCGACCACGAGGCGATGGGCCTGGGTCCCGAGGGCGTCGAGCTGTTCGAGCGGGCGGCGGAGCTGTACGCGGCGGCGGGCGACCCCGGGGAGGCGCTCGCGGCCCGCGCGCGGGGCGCCTACGTGCGGGCCCTGGGCGGGGAGGTCGAGGAGGCGACGGCCGCCGTCACCGTCCTGTACGACCGGGTCCTCGCGCTGTACGCGGAGGACGGCACCGGGCTGCGGCAGACGGCGTCGGTGCTGATCGCGCGGGCCAGGACCCTGATGCGGCGGGTGCAGGCGGCCGCCGAACACAGCGCGGCGGCCGCGGACGGCACGGACGGCGACCAGGACGCGGCCCTCGACGACGGTCTCGGCCGCGCCCTGGCCGACGCCGGGGCGGCCGTGCGGGAGCTGCTCGCGCTGGTCGACGGGCGGGCGGGCGGCGAGGTGCGGCTGCTGGCGCGGGCCGCGGAGGCGCGGGCCATGCTCGCCGACCTGGCGGCGCACGCCGGGGACCTGGAGGCGGCGGCCGAGCTGTTCGCGCGGGCCGCTGAGGCGTTCGAGGCGGCCGGGCTGCCGTGGTACGCGGTGGAGTACGAGGCCAGGCTGGCGTCGCTCGCGCACCATCTGGGCGACACCGCCGAGGCGGAACGGGCGCTGCGGGCCGCCCTCGACCACGGCGGGGCCCAACTGGAGCCGGTCGGGCGGGCGCAGCTGCACCTCCAGCTCGCCGAGGTGCTCGGCGGCAGGACCGCGTTCGCGGAGGCCGCCGAGCACGCGCTCGAAGCGGCGCACTGGGCCGACGAGGCGGGCGAGGGCCGCACCCTCGGCGCGTGGGCCCGGCACCAGCTGGGCGGGTTCCTGCTGCGCCAGGAGCGGTGGGCGGAGGCGGCGGAGGTGCTGGAGTCGGCGCTGCCCGACCTGAGCGCCGACACCCACGGCGACGGCGCCGTCGTCCAGACGCTGTGGTGGCTCGGGGACTGCCTGAGCGAGCTGGGCGAGCACCACGCGGCGGCCGAACGGCGGCTCCAGGCCGCCGAGATCGCCCGGCACTGGCCTGAGCAGCACGACCACGCGACGCTCGCGCACCTCGCCGCCGAGTCGCTCGGGCAGGCGGGTCTCGCCGAGGACGCCGACCGCGCCTACACGCGCGCGGGCGAGCTGTGGCGGGAGTTGGGCAACGTCCACGGTCTGGTGCGGGCGTTGCGGGCCCGCGCGTGGCTCGCGCTGCGCGCCGAGCCCGCCGAGCACGCGGTCAACGCGGCCGACGCGGCGGGCGAGTTGATGTCCCGCGCGGTGGACGCGTGCGCGACGGCGCTGGAGGGCGTCGGCGGCGACGAGCGGGCCCGGGACCGGCTGGTCGCCGAACTCGGGCACACGCAGCGGCAGTTCGGCGACCTGCTGGCGCGGTCGGCGACCGAGGACGCCGACGACGACTCCATCAACGACGCTCTCGAGGCGGCCCTCTGCCATGTCACCGAGGCGGTCGCGGTCTTCGCGTCGCTGGGTGCGGACGCCCTGCACAGCCGGACCGGCGCGGAACTCGCGGCGGGCTGGCTGGCGGCCGACCTCAGCCGCCCCGCGGAGGCGGCGGCCCGCGCCCGTGCGGTGCTCGCGGCGTACGCGGACGCCCCGCAGGACGACGGGACGGCGCGGGAACGCCGGGCGGAGGCGGAGCAGATGATGCAGGTGGTGGCGGAGTCGGGCGGGGAGTGAGCGCCTCACCGGGCCGGCGCGGGCCCGGCTCTCACTCCACGCCGATGAGCAGCAGGGAGCCCTGCCGGCCGCCCCGGTACACCATCGTGTCGACGGCCAGGTAGGACTCCCGCACCCGGGTCTCGAGGTGTCCCGCGATCGACTCGGGTGCCTCGTCGCCGAGGACGAGGGTGACGAGTTCGCCGCCGGCCGAGAGCATCCGGTCGAGGACGGCGGCTGCGGTGACGGTGACGTCCTCGCCGATCACGGCGACGTCGCCGTCGATCAGGCCGAGGATGTCGCCTGCCTGGCAGATGCCGGCCATCGTCCAGGACTGGCGTTCGGCGACGACGACCTCGGCGTGCCGGGTCGCGCCCGCCGCCGAGGTCATCGCGACGACGTCCTCGTCGAAGCGGCGTTCCGGTTCGTGGACGGCGAGCGCGGCGATGCCCTGCACGGCGGAGCGGGTCGGGATGAGGGCGACCCTGATGCCCTCGGTGCGGGCCTGCTCGGCGGCGGCCGCGGCGGTGTGGCGCAGGTCGGCGTCGTTGGGCAGCAGCACGACCTCGCGCGCGTGGGCCCGCCGTACCGCCTCGACCAGCTCGCCGCTCGCGGGCGGCTCCCCGGGGCGCGCGAGCACGGTGGTGGCGCCGGCCTCGGTGTACAGCCCGGCGAGGCCCTCACCGGGCACGACGGCGACGACGGCCCGCTGGACCCGCTCGCGGGGCGGCCGGCGGTGCGTGGTGTGGGCGTCGCCGAGCCCGAAGTGGGTGATGCGGATGCGGTAGGGGCGTCCGGCCTCGACGCCCGCCTCCACGGCGGCTCCGGCGTCGTCGACGTGCACATGGACGTTCCACAGTCCGTCGCCGCCGACCACGACCAGGGAGTCGCCGAGGGCGTCGAGCCGGGTGCGCAGCCGGGCGACGGCGCGGTCGCCCGCCTCGAGCAGGTAGATCACCTCGAAGGCGGGTGAGTCGGGGCCGGCGCCGTCCTCGCCGCACTCCTCGAAGGCGGGCCCGTCCTCACCGTGCCCCCCGGAGCCGTGCCCCCCGGAACCGTGCCCGCCGGAGCCCTGCCCGCCGGAGCCCTGCCCGTCGGAGCCCTGCGCCCCGGAGCCCTGCCCCCCGGTGCCGTGGCCGTCCGGTGCCTCGACGGCGTCCGCGCGCGCGTGCACGCCCGTCCCCGGGCCCCCCGCGCCCGGCGCCTGCCCGGTGAACGTCTCCACCAGCGCCCCCAGCACCGCCACCAGGCCGCGCCCGCCCGCGTCGACCACCCCGGCCCGCTCCAAGGCCGCGAGCTGGCCCGGGGTCGCGGCGAGGGCGGCCCAGGCGCCCCGGTAGGCCGCCTCGGCGACGGCCGCGCAGCCGCCATCCGCCGTCGCGGCGGCGTCGGCGGCGGCCGAGGCGACCGTCAGGACCGTGCCCTCGACGGGGTGGGCGACGGCCTCGCGGGCCCGGTCGGCGCCCTGGCGGAGGGCGAGGCGGAGTCCGGGGCCGTCGGTGTGAGGCCGCTCACCGTCGGCGGCCAGCACCTGGGCCAGGCCGCGCAGCAGCTGGGCGAGGATCGTGCCCGAGTTGCCGCGGGCGCCTATGAGCGCGCCGTGCGCCATCGCGCGCGCGGCGTCGGCGAGGGTCGGCCGCTGCCGGGCACCGGGCTCCAGCTCGTGGGCGCCGAACACCGCCTCGACAGCCGTGACCGCCGACTCCATGGTCAGGTAGAGGTTGGTGCCGGTGTCCCCGTCGGCCACCGGGTAGACGTTGATGGCGTCGATCTCCTCGCGCGCCCGCCCCAGGGCCTCGAGCGCGAGACCGCACCAGGTGCGCACCGCGAGAGCATCGAAGAATGTCTGCGGCACCTGCGCCACCTGCGCCTCCTTGAGCTGCTGGACGGAACGCAGCGTAGACCCCGGGGTGCCGTCCACCGGAAGAGGGCCGGGACGGGAGCCCGAGCAGCCATGGTAGTTTCGTTGTACTGGCGCAGTCGTTGTATGCTGCTCCGGTTGCCCGATCCGATCGGGCCGTTCCCCTGGCAGCGCCACTCAGATCCTAGATCTCGATCCCGGCATGCCGGGATCATCCGTAAGTGCATCTGAAGTCTTTGGAGTGACCCGTGGCTGCCAACTGCGACGTCTGCGGCAAGGGGCCGGGCTTCGGCAACAACATCTCGCACTCGCACCGCCGTACGCCCCGTCGCTGGAACCCGAACATCCAGCGTGTGCGTACCGTGGTGGGCGGGACGCCGAAGCGCGTGAACGCTTGCACCTCTTGCATCAAGGCCGGCAAGGTCTCGCGCTGACGCTCAGTGAGCGCGCGGCCACTGCCGGTTCGCTGTGAAAAGCCGGTCCACTTGTCGTGGATCGGCTTTTTGCTGTGCCCGCTGTGTGCTGCGCCGTGCCGCGCCCCGCTGTGCTCGGCGACGGCCTGCCCGTGACGGCGGCCCGTAACGGCGGTCCCTGACGCCTGACCGGGAGACCGGACCACCGGCCCCCGGCTCCCGCCCGGCTCCGGGCCACCGGCCCCCGGCCGTCAGGACCCGACCGGATCCTCGGGCCCCCGGCGCCCGAGCGCCCACCCGTGATCGACGGGGCCGATACCGGCGCCGAGCGCGAAGCCCGCCGCGATGGCCCCGGTGACGTACTCCTTCGCCGCCCGCACCGCGTCGGGCACCGACTGCCCCTTGGCCAGCCCCGAGGCGATCGCGGAGGCCAGGGTGCACCCCGTGCCGTGGGTGTGCCGATTGTCGTGCCGGGGTGACCGCAGCCAGTGCTCCCGCACCCCGTCGGTGAGCAGATCCACGGCGTCGCCCGCGAGATGGCCGCCCTTGACGACGACCCACCGCGGCCCGAACGCCAGTACCGCCGCCGCGGCCTCCCGCAACTGCTCCTCCGACTCGACGCGCACCCCGGTGAGTTGGGCGACCTCGTCGAGGTTCGGGGTGGCGACGGTGGCGACCGGCAGCAGCTTCGTACGGACCGAGTCGAGGGCGGACGCGGCCAGCAGGGGGTCGCCGTGCTTGGAGACACCCACCGGGTCGACGACCGCGGGCGCGTCCGTACCCGCGATCAACTCCGCTACCGCCTCGACCAGTTCGGCCGAGGCGAGCATCCCGGTCTTGACGGCCCGCACCCCGATGTCGTCGACGACACTGCGGTACTGCGCCCGCACCACGTCGACCGGCAGCGGCCAAGCGCCCTGCACACCTAGGGAGTTCTGCGCGGTGACGGCGGTGACGACGCTCATGCCGTGCACGCCGAGCGCCAGCATCGTCTTCAGGTCGGCCTGGATCCCGGCCCCGCCCCCGGAGTCGGAGCCGGCCACGGTGAGCACGCCCGGCGGGGTCATGACTCGATGTCCCCGAGGCCGCCCGGGTCCCCGAAGTGGTCCCAGCCGCCCTTGCTGGTCCAGGGCGCCCCGTCGACCGTCACCTGGGGCAGCGCCGACGGGTTGAGCACCTCGCCGATCACCTTCCAGCGGGCCGGCAGCTTCGCGTCCGGCGGGAACGTCGCCACGATCGCGTGGTCCTCTCCCCCGGTCAGCACCCACTGCATCGGATCGACGCCGACGGCCTGCCCGATGTCGTTCATCTGGGTCGGGATGTCGATCGCGCCCGACCGCACGTCGATGCGGACCTTGCTGGCCTCGGCGATGTGCCCGAGGTCGGCGATCAGCCCGTCGCTGACGTCGCACATCGCGGTCGCCCCGAGCGCGGCCGCGGCCGGTCCCGCGTGGTACGGCGGCTCGGGACGCCGGTGCGCCTCCACGAAGGCGCGCGGCGAACGGAAGCCGCGGGACAGGACCGCGAACCCGGCCGCCGACCAGCCGAGCCAGCCGGTCACCGCGACCAGGTCGCCCGGCCTCGCGCCGGCCCTGGTCACCGGCTCGTGGTTGCGCAGATCACCGAGGGCGGTGATCGACACCATGATGGTGTCGCCGCGCACCACGTCGCCGCCGACCACCGAGGCGCCCGCGACCTGGCATTCGTCGCGCAGCCCGTCCATCAGCTCGCTCGGCCAGGTCACCGGCAGTTCGGCGGGCACCACCAGGCCGAGCAGCAGCGCCGTCGGCACGGCGCCCATGGCGGCGATGTCCGCGAGGTTCTGCGCGGCGGCCTTGCGGCCGACGTCGTACGCCGTGGACCAGTCGCGGCGGAAGTGCCGGCCTTCGAGCAGGATGTCGGTGCTGGCCACGACCCTGCGGTCGGGTGCGGCGACCACGGCGGCGTCGTCGCCAGGACCGACCCGGACCGCCGGGGTGGTGGTGAGACGGGAGGTGAGCTCCCTGATGAGCCCGAACTCCCCCAGCTCGCCAACAGTGCCCTTCATTGCCCTGGCTGCCCTTCTGTCGGGTGACTGTCCCCGTGCCGTGCCCGGTCGCGCCCCATCAGTCTCCCCGATGGTCCCGGTGTTCTCGACGGCCTCGGTGCTCTCGGTGCTCTCGGTGCTCTGGACGGTCGCGGTGCTCTGGACGGTCGTGGTGCTCTCCCCGCCCTCGACCCGACCGTCGGGCTCCCCGGTGTCCGCGGCATCGGCGCCCCGGCGCGCGGGTCACGCCCCTCGCGGGTCTCCCCGCGGCGAGCGGCGACGCGATACCGTGGCGTTCCTTCCCCCCACATGATCCTCGTCGCCGCCCTGGAGGTTCCGTGGTACAGGCGTACATCCTGATCCAGACAGAGGTCGGCAAGGCGTCCGCCGTCGCCGAGACGATCAGCAAGATCCCTGGGATCATCCAGGCCGAGGACGTGACCGGGCCGTACGACGTGATCGTGCGCGCCCAGTCGGACACGGTGGACGACCTCGGCCGCATGGTGGTCGCGAAAGTCCAGCAAGTGGACGGCATCACCCGCACCTTGACCTGCCCGGTCGTCCATCTGTAGCCCCCGTCTACCCTTGAGCCGGTGAACTTCTTCCGTCACCGGCCCATCGGCCTGCCCGCACTCGCCCTGCTGATCACCGCCGCGGGCTGCTCCTCGGCGGACGACGGCACCCGGGCGGCGGTTCCCGACCCGGGCGCGAAGGTCACCGAGCTGTGCCAGAACCTGGACGGAACGCTGCCGTCCGAGGTCGACGGAGAAGGCCGCCGGGATCCCGAACCCGCGTCCGCGCTGACCGCGGGCTGGGGGAACCCGGCGATCATACTGCGCTGCGGGGTGCCGCGGCCCGCCGAGATGGACGATCCGGAGGCCGACGGCGTCGAGGTGGAGGGCGTCGGCTGGCTGCTCCAGAAGCGCGACGACGGCTCGTACCGCTTCACCACGACGCTGCGCAGGGCGTACGTCGAGGTGACCATCCCGAAGGCCCGCACGGGCGACGGCATGGCGCCCCTGGTGGATGTGGCGCCCGCCGTCAAGAAGGCGATCCCCGAGGGCATCGCCGATTAGGGTCCGATCAGGGACTGCCCCTCGGGTCACACGGGTCACACGGGCGGCGCCGGTCGGGCCGGCGCCGCGGGCGGCTCAGCGCAGCCCGGTCGGGCGCCGCAGCGCCGCGCTCACCAGCAGGTCGACCAGCTCGGCGTAGCCGACGCCGGTGGCCTGCCACATCTGCGGGTACATCGAGATCGGCGTGAAGCCGGGCATCGTGTTGATCTCGTTGATGACGAACTCGCCGTCGTCGGTGAGGAAGAAGTCCGCGCGCACCAGCCCCTCGCAGGCCGCCGCGTCGAACGCCGCCACCGCGAGCCGCCGCACCTCGGCGGTCTCCTCGTCGGTCAGCGGGGCCGGCACCAGGCCCGGGGTGGAGTCGATGTACTTGGCCTCGAAGTCGTAGTAGGCGTGCGCGTCGGGCGGCGGGATCTCGGCCGGCAGGGAGGCGCGCGGGCCGTCCTCGAACTCCAGGACACCGCACTCGATCTCGCGGCCGGTGAGCGCCGCCTCGACGAGGATCTTCGGGTCGTGGCGCTGGGCCTCGGCGATCGCGTCGTCCAGACCGGCCGGGCCGTCGACCTTGGTGATGCCGATCGAGGAGCCGGCGCGGGCGGGCTTCACGAACAGCGGCCAGCCGTGCTCGGCGGCGAAGTCCACGATCTTCCGGCGGGCCGCGGACTCGTCGCGCTCCCACTCGCGCGGCCTGATCACCACGTACGGGCCGACCTTCAGCCCGAAGGAGGTGAAGACCCGCTTCATGTACTCCTTGTCCTGGCCGACGGCCGAGGCGAGCACACCCGAACCCACGTACGGGACACCGGACAGCTCCAGGAGGCCCTGGAGGGTGCCGTCCTCGCCGTAGGGGCCGTGCAGGACGGGGAAGACGACGTCGACCTCGCCGAGCGCCTTGGGCACCGATCCCGGCTCGCTGTAGACGACTTCGCGGTTGCCGGGGTCGACGGAGAGCAGCACGCCGCCCTCGCTCGACTCGGCGAGTTCGTCGACGTCCGGGGTGCGGCGGTCGGTGATCGCCATCCGCTCCGGTTCGTCCGCGGTGAGCGCCCACCGGCCGTCACGCGTGATGCCGATCGGCAGGACCTCGTACTTGGTCCGGTCGATCGCGCGCAGGACGGCGCCCGCGGTGACCACGGAGATCCCGTGTTCGGAGCTGCGCCCGCCGAACACGACGGCCACCCGCGGCTTACGAGGCTGCGGCTCAGGGCTGAGGGAGAGGTTCTCGGTGCTCATATCGCGTTGAGAGTACCCGGTGCTCCTGGCCACAGACAGCGCCGACAGGGCCGTTCGCTCAGCGTCGTTCCGGCTTCGCGCTGCGCGACATCAGCTCCTTGAGGGCGACCATCGGCGGCTTGCCCTCGTGCACGATGTCCACGACCGTCTCGGTGATGGGCATCTCGACGCCGTGCCTGCGCGCGAGATCCGCGACGGACTCGCAGGACTTGACGCCCTCGGCGGTCTGCCGGGTGACCGCGATGGTCTCCTGGAGGGTCATGCCCTTGCCGAGGTTGGTGCCGAAGGTGTGGTTGCGCGACAGCGGCGACGAGCAGGTCGCCACCAGGTCGCCGAGACCGGCGAGTCCGGAGAACGTCAGCGGGTCGGCGCCCATCGCCAGGCCGAGCCGGGTGGTCTCGGCGAGGCCGCGGGTGATGAGCGACCCCTTGGCGTTGTCGCCGAGCCCCATGCCGTCCGCGATGCCGACGGCGAGCCCGATGACGTTCTTCACGGCGCCGCCCAGCTCGCAGCCGACCACGTCGGTGTTGGTGTACGGGCGGAAGTAGGGGGTGTGGCAGGCGGTCTGGAGCCGCTGGGCGACCGCCTCGTCGGTGCAGGCGACCACGGCGGCGGCCGGCCTGCGGGAGGCGACCTCACGGGCCAGGTTGGGCCCGGTGACCACGGCGATCCGGTCCCGGCCCCACCGGGTGACGTCCTCGAAGACCTCGCTCATCCGCATGGTGGTACCGAGTTCGACGCCCTTCATCAGGGAGACGAGGACGGTGTCGGGGGCGAGCAGCGGGGTCCAGGCGGCGAGGTTCTCGCGCAGCGTCTGGGACGGCACCGACAGCACGGTGAAGTCGGCGCCGGCGGCCGCCTCGGCGGGGTCGACGGTGGCCCGTACGTTCTCCGGGAGTTCGACGCCCGGCAGGTAGTCCGGGTTGGCGCGCGTGGAGTTGATGGCCTCGACGACCTCGGGGCGGCGGCCCCAGAGGGTCACCTCGCACCCGGCGTCGGCGAGCACCATCGCGAAGGACGTGCCCCACGAACCCGCGCTGAGAACCGCCGCCTTGACAGGCTTGCTCACGTGCCGCTCTCCTCTTTCCGACCGGTCTGACCGCGGGTGCGGCGGCGCTGCTCGATCCGCTCCCGACGCGGATCGTAGGGCGTCTTCGGGGCCTTCTCGCCGCGGATCTGCTCAAGGAGCGCGGTGATGTCCGCCATGATGACCTCGGTCGCCTCCTTGAGGAGGTCGGCGGTCATCTCCCGGTCGTAGAACCGGGAGAGGTCGACCGGCGGCCCCGCCAGCACGTGGTGCGTCTTGCGCGGCAGCAGGTGCGGCCTGGTGCTGTAGGGCGGCAGCAGTTCGTTGGCGCCCCACTGGGCGACCGGGACGACCGGGCACTTGGTCTGCAGGGCGACCCGCGCGGCACCGGTCTTGGCGGTCATCGGCCAGCCGTCCGGGTCGCGGGTGATGGTGCCCTCGGGGTAGAAGGCGACGCACTCGCCGCGCTCGACGGCGTCGATCGCGGCGCGGAAGGCGCTGAGCGCGTCGGTGCTCTCGCGGTAGACGGGGATCTGTCCCGTACCCCGCATGGCGGCACCGACGAATCCCTTCTTGAAAAGGCCGCTCTTGGCGAGGAATCGCGGCACCCGGCCGGTGTTGTACTGATAGTGCGCGTACGCGAAGGGGTCGACGTGTGAATTGTGGTTCACCGCGGTGATAAATCCGCCCTCGGCCGGAATGTGCTCCATTCCGCGCCAGTCCCGCTTGATCAGAACCACCAGTGGCGGTTTGCAGAGGACCGCTGCGAAGCGGTACCAGAAGCCGATTCTGCGGCGGGGCACGCGGACACCTTCCTTCAGGGCCTGGGAGCGGACAAGTCTCGCCCCGGGCCGCCGGTCTGTCGAGAACACCGTACGCCCAGACTCCGCGACCGCCAGATGGCTCAGGTGACGGCTGAGTGACAATGGCCGCGACAAGAGAGGGACGGAACGCCCGTGCAGTGGACCTTGGTCGTACCCCTGAAACCGCTGGCTCACGCCAAGAGCAGGCTGTCGGACACCGCCGCCGACGGACTGCGCCCGTCGCTCGCCCTCGCCTTCGCCCAGGACACCGTGGCGGCCGCGCTGGCCTGCCCCGCCATCGGGGATGTGGCAGTCGTCACGGACGACGGACTGGCCGGGCGGGAACTCGCGGCGCTGGGCGCGTGGATCGTCGGCGACGAGCCGGGCGGCGGTCTGAACGGGGCGCTGGCGCACGCGGCGGCCGTCGTGCGCGCCGGGCGTCCGGACCGTCGGGTGGCGGCGCTCAACGCCGATCTGCCCGCATTGCGGTCCGCGGAATTGTCGCGCGTGTTGAACGCCGCCGCGGAATTCCCGCGTGCTTTTCTCGCCGATGCGGCGGGGGTCGGCACCACCTTGCTCGCGGCGCGTTCCGGGCAGGAATTGCTTCCGGCATTCGGCACGGACTCGCGGGCCAGGCACCGCGCGTCGGGCGCCGTCGAACTGCGCCTCGACGGCGTGGACTCGGTGCGCCAGGACGTCGACACCGGGCGGGATCTGCGGGCCGCCCTGCGGCTCGGGGTGGGGCCGAGGACGGCGGCGGCGACCGCGCGGCTCGCGGCCCCCGGGCAGTAGGCTGCGGCCATGCAGGCGACCGCATACACGTACGACCCGGCCCACCGCAGCGGACAGGTGCTGCTCGACGACGGGACGCCGATGCCGTTCGAGACACCGGCGTTCGACGCGGGCGGTCTGCGGCTGCTGCGGCCGGGGCAGCGGGTGCGGATCGAGACCGAGGGCGAGGGCGACGCGCGCCGGATCACCCTGGTGACGCTCCAGACGTTCTGAGCCCCGGGACAGGGGCAGCGCTCGGGGTGCCGGACGGCGCCAGGGGCGAGGCGGGCAGCACTCGGGGTGCCGGACGGCGCCAGGAGCGGGGCGGGCGGCGCCCGGACACGCCGCGGGCCGGACTCCGACTGGGAGTCCGGCCCGGCGCGTGAGTGCCCGTGCAGCCCTTACCTCTTGCGAGCGGTGGCCTTCTTGGCGGTGGTCTTGCGAGCCGTCGACTTCTTGGCGGGCGCCGTGGTGGCGGTCGCCTTCTTCGCCGGGGCCTTCTTGGCCGTCGCCTTCTTGGCGGTGGTCTTCTTGGCGGCGGCGGTCTTGGCGGCGCCGGTGGCCTTCTTGGCCGTCGCCTTCTTCGCGGTGGCCTTCTTGGCGGCGCTCGCGGTCGCGGTCTTCTTCGCGGTGGTCTTCTTCGCCGCGGTGGTCTTCTTGGCGGCGGCGGCCTTGGTGGTGGCCTTCTTCGCGGCGGCCTTCTTGACCGTGGCCGAAGCACCGCCGGTGAGGCTGCCCTTGGGCGCCTTCTTGACCGCGACGTCGTTCTTCGGGAGCTTCTTGGAGCCGCTCACCAGGTCCTTGAAGCCCTGGCCCGCGCGGAAGCGCGGCACGGACGTCTTCTTGACCCGAACCCGCTCGCCCGTCTGGGGGTTGCGGGCGTAGCGGGCGGGGCGGTCGACCTTCTCGAACGAACCGAAGCCGGTGACCGAGACCCGGTCGCCGCTGACGACCGCGCGGACGACGGCGTCCAGGACGGCGTCGACGGCCTCGGCGGCCTGCTGGCGGCCGCCCATCTTGTCGGCAATCGCTTCTACGAGCTGCGCCTTGTTCACGTCTTCCCCTTCGGAGACATTGCCGGAACGAATGCGCTCCGGCTTTTTCGCACGTTAGGCAGATATATACCGCAAATCAAACACGAAACGGGCTTATCACCCTTGTGCCGCAACGGTTTCGACTGCCGGTGACGTCTTCAACGTTCCCCTTCGGAGGAAATCGGCCCTCGTCGAGGCCCGTGCTGAACCGCTCCAGTCGCCTTGCCGCGTCGGTGAGATCGTGCTTGGCCGCGGCCGTAATGACCGGCAGCTTCCGGGTCAGCGCCATCCGTACGCCCTCCGGGACTTGCAGTGCGCGCACTGGTGTGTGCGCTTCCTTGCTCCGGTCCGCGACTGCCGCATGGAGCTTGAGTTGGCCGTCGTGTCCCATGCACAGATTGTGCCATCTGGGGCGAGTTGTCGCCTGCGGGGGTCGCAACTGGTACCTCAAACGGCCTTCCGGGCGGGTGCGGAAGTCTCGGACGCAAGGGTCGACTACCCCGACAACAACCCTTATAACGTGGGAAGTTGACGAACGGTCCTGGTCCACGCAGGGCCGTTCGGGTGCAGACACGCCTGTACCCCCGATCGGGCTGATCGGGGGTACAGGAGGGGTGGATCGGTGGCCGAAACCCGCCGCGCGGTGGCCGGGTGGGTCAGACCTGGACCGTCCTCGGCTTGTACGAGGGGCGCTTGGCCTCGTAGGCCGCGATGTCGGGCTCGTTGCGGAGGGTGATGGAGATGTCGTCCAGGCCGTTCAGCAGCCGCCAGCGGGAGTTCTCGTCCAGCTCGAAGGGGGCGGTGACGCCCTCGGCGCGCACCTCGCGGGCTTCGAGGTCGACCGTGATCTCGGCCTGCGGGTCGCGCTCGGCGAGGTCCCACAGCGCGTCCACGATCTTCTGGTCGAGCACCACCGTGAGCAGGCCGTTCTTCAGCGAGTTGCCCCGGAAGATGTCGGCGAAGCGGGACGAGATCACGGCCTTGAAGCCGAAGTTCTGCAGCGCCCAGACGGCGTGCTCACGGGAGGACCCGGTGCCGAAGTCGGGGCCGGCCACCAGGACGGTGGCGCCCTGCCGCTCGGGGCGGTTGAGGATGAACTCGGGGTCCTTGCGCCAGGCCTCGAACAGCCCGTCCTCGAACCCGTCCCTGGTGACCTTCTTCAGCCAGTGGGCAGGGATGATCTGGTCGGTGTCGACGTTGGAGCGGCGCAGCGGGACGGCCCGGCCCGTGTGGGTGGTGAATGCTTCCATGGCTCTCAGACTCCAGCGGGCACGAGGACGTCGGACAGGTCGGCGGGCGAGGCCAGGTGGCCGAGGACCGCGGTCGCGGCGGCGACCTGCGGGGAGACCAGGTGGGTGCGGCCGCCCTTGCCCTGCCTGCCCTCGAAGTTGCGGTTGGAGGTGGACGCGGAGCGCTCGCCCGGGGCCAGCTGGTCGGGGTTCATGCCCAGACACATCGAGCAGCCCGCGTGCCGCCACTCGGCGCCCGCGTCCTTGAAGACGGTGTCGAGGCCCTCGGAGACGGCCTGGAGGCCGACCCGCGCGGAGCCGGGGACGACCAGCATCCGTACGCCGTCGGCGACTTTGCGGTCCTTGAGGATCTCGGCGGCGGCGCGCAGGTCCTCGATGCGGCCGTTGGTGCACGAACCTACGAAGACGGTGTCCACGGTGATGGAGCGCAGCGACTGGCCGGCCTCCAACCCCATGTATTCCAGGGCCTTTTCGGCGGCGAAGCGCTCCGAAGCGTCTTCGTACGAAGCGGGATCGGGGACGTCGCTCGAAAGCGGGGCGCCCTGGCCGGGGTTGGTGCCCCAGGTGACGAACGGGGAGAGCGCGGTGGCGTCGATGACGACCTCGGCGTCGAACTCGGCGTCGTCGTCCGTCCTGAGCGTCTTCCAGTACGCGACCGCCGCGTCCCAGTCGGCGCCCTGGGGCGCGTGGGCGCGGCCCTCGATGTAGGCGAAGGTGGTCTCGTCGGGGGCGATCATGCCCGCGCGGGCGCCGGCCTCGATCGACATGTTGCAGATGGTCATGCGGGCCTCCATCGAGAGTTTCTCGATGGCGGAGCCCCGGTACTCCAGGATGTAGCCCTGGCCGCCGCCGGTGCCGATCCTGGCGATGATCGCGAGGATGAGGTCCTTGGCGGTGACGCCGTCGGGCAGTTCGCCCTCGACCGTGATGGCCATGGTCTTCGGGCGGGCCAGCGGCAGCGTCTGGGTGGCGAGCACGTGCTCGACCTGCGAGGTGCCGATGCCGAACGCCAGGGCGCCGAAGGCACCGTGGGTGGAGGTGTGGGAGTCGCCGCAGACGACCGTGGTGCCGGGCTGGGTGAGTCCCAGCTGCGGGCCGACCACGTGCACGACGCCCTGTTCGACGTCGCCCAGCGGGTGCAGCCGCACCCCGAACTCGGCGCAGTTCTTGCGCAGGGTCTCCAGCTGGGCGCGGGAGACCGGGTCCGCGATGGGCTTGTCGATGTCGAGGGTGGGGGTGTTGTGGTCCTCGGTGGCGATGGTGAGGTCGAGGCGCCGGACCGGGCGGCCGTTCTGCCGCAGTCCGTCGAAGGCCTGCGGGCTGGTCACCTCGTGCAGGAGGTGCAGATCGATGAAGAGAAGGTCGGGCTCGCCCTCGGCGCGCCGGACGACGTGGTCGTCCCAGACCTTCTCCGCGAGTGTCCTACCCATCGCTTTCCCTCCGGCCGACCGCACGGAGGCGTCGGCCCAACTAGAGATCCATGAGGTGACGGCGCCCACGCCCCTGTACCCGGGCACCCGCCGCCGGGCCCGCCGCTGGACGGGCCACTGTGCCTACCAGGGTTGCGCGTCTCACGGAAAAATGAACTTGCGTTTCACAGAGTGAGACGGGAGTATCGTTTCATGGACAACAGTAGCGGCGTGGGCGTTCTGGACAAGGCGGCCCTTGTCCTGAGCGCCCTGGAGTCCGGACCCGCCACCCTCGCCGGGTTGGTCGCGGCCACCGGACTGGCACGACCCACGGCCCACCGACTGGCCGTGGCCCTTGAGCACCACCGCATGGTGGCACGGGACATGCAGGGACGTTTCATTCTCGGCCCGAGGCTGGCGGAGCTGGCCGCGGCGGCCGGCGAGGACCGGCTGCTGGCCACCGCGGGACCGGTGCTCACCCACCTCAGGGACGTGACGGGCGAGAGCGCGCAGCTCTACCGCCGCCAGGGCGAGATGCGGATCTGTGTGGCCGCGGCGGAACGCCTGTCCGGCCTTCGGGACACGGTCCCGGTCGGCTCCACCCTCACCATGAAGGCCGGTTCCTCGGCGCAGATCCTGATGGCCTGGGAGGAGCCGGAGCGGCTGCACCGCGGTCTGCAGGGCGCCCGTTTCACGGCGACGGCCCTGTCGGGGGTGCGGCGCCGGGGCTGGGCCCAGTCGATCGGCGAGCGCGAGCCGGGGGTCGCGTCGGTCTCCGCGCCGGTGCGCGGACCCTCCAACCGCGTGGTCGCGGCCGTCTCGGTCTCCGGACCGATCGAGCGGCTGACCCGGCACCCGGGCCGGATGCACGCGCAGGCCGTGATCGATTCCGCGAACCGCCTCTCCGAGGCCCTGCGCCGCACGGGCTGAGCCGTACCACCCGAGGAGGGAGCCGGCCTCAACGCCGCGGCAGGCTCTCTCCACGGAATCGGCTGGCGGCCGTGGACATGCGAAAGGCCCTCCACCGAAGTGGAGGGCCTCTGCCGTACGTACCCCCGACCGGATTCGAACCGGCGCTACCGCCTTGAGAGGGCGGCGTGCTAGGCCGCTACACAACGGGGGCGAGGATCTACGTTTCCGCAGATCCGAGCTGGTCTACCTGGACTCGAACCAAGACTAACTGAACCAGAATCAGTCGTGCTGCCAATTACACCATAGACCAATGTGGTTTAGACCAGTTCGTACCCCCGACCGGATTCGAACCGGCGCTACCGCCTTGAGAGGGCGGCGTGCTAGGCCGCTACACAACGGGGGCCCTAGCGATCTCGACTCGGCCGAGATCAGTACCCCCGACCGGATTCGAACCGGCGCTACTGCCTTGAGAGGGCAGCGTGCTAGGCCGCTACACAACGGGGGCTTGCGGATGTGATCCGCTGGCACAGATGAGCTCTGCGAGCTGGCCTACCTGGACTCGAACCAAGACTAACTGAACCAGAATCAGTCGTGCTGCCAATTACACCATAGGCCACTGGAACGCAAATCCTGTGAGGGATCTTGTTCTAGCTTGCTCCCCCGGTTCCGGCCTTTCGGCCCGCTTCCCGGCGGCGCAGGAAGAACATTACCCGAAGGTGGACGGGGCTCCAAAACGGGTATCCGAGCCGAGGATCACGGGGAGTTCGGCGAGCGAGGCGATCCGGTGCGGGCCGCCCTCCGGGGCGCTGGGGGCGTGCGCGCCGGTGCGGTCGATCCACACCGAGAGCAGTCCGGCGCCGGCCGCGCCACGGCCGTCGATCTCCGGGTGGTCGCCGACGTACGCGACCTGGTGCGGGGCGAGTTCCAGGGCGTCGCAGGCCGCGCGGAAGGCCGCGGCGTCCGGCTTGGAGACGCCGAGTTCGACGGCGCACAGGATGACCTCGAAGCGGTCGTGCACCCCGAGGCTGCGCAGCTTGCGGTCCTGGACGGTGAGGCTGGAGTTGGACAGCACCGCGTGCCGGAGGCCGGCCAGCGCGTCGAGGACGGGCAGCACGTCGGGGAAGAGGGACCAGGCCGACTCGTAGTGGGTGAGGTAGCGCCGGAACCAGTCGTCGGCCTCCGGGTCGGTCAGCTCCCGTTCGAGGAAGACCCGGACCCGGTCCCTGCGCTGGGTCTCGAAGTCCGCCTCGCCCGCCGAGAACCGCGCCCACTGCCGTTCGGTGATCTCCCGCCAGTGCGCGAGGGCCTGTTCGGCCGTTCCGTACCGGGCGAGGAGCCCCTCGGCCACGAGGTGGGCGCGCATGCCCTCGCGGTCGGCGGTGGTGTAGTCGAAGAGGGTGTCGTCGACGTCCCAGACGACGGCTTTGATCACCATGGCGTCGACGGTACCCGGCACGGCACCGGAAAGGGGCGGCATCCGCAACCAGGTCCGGATACCGCCCCTCAGGGAACGCGAGGCTACGCGGCGAGCCTGGCCAGGGCCGTGTCGATGCGGGTCAGGGTCTTCTCCTTGCCCAGGATCTCCAGGGACTCGAAGAGGGGCAGCCCGACGGTGCGGCCGGTGACGGCGACGCGGACCGGCGCCTGCGCCTTGCCGAGCTTGAGGCCGTGGGCCTCACCTGCGGCCAGAACCGCTTCCTTGAGGGACTCGGCGGAGTTCCAGTCGGCGGCGTCCAGCTTCTCGCGGGCGGTGCGCAGCAGCGCGTCCGACCCGTCCTTCATGGCCTTCGTCCAGCTCGCCTCGTCGCGGACCGGCTCCGCGAGGAACAGGAAGTCGACGTTGTCGGTGATCTCGGAGAGGACCTTGACGCGGGTCTGGGCGTGCGGGGCGACCGCCTGCCACTTGGCCTCGTCGAAGTCCTCGGCAGGCCACGGGGCGAACGGCGCGGCGAGCCACGGCCGGCAGCGCTCGGTGAAGTCCTTCACGTCGAGCAGCCGGATGTGGTCGGCGTTGATCGCCTCGCACTTCTTCAGGTCGAAGCGGGCCGGGTTGGGGTTCACGTCGGAGATCTCGAAGGCCGCGACCATCTCGTCCATGGAGAAGACGTCACGGTCGGCCGCGAGCGACCAGCCCAGCAGGGAGAGGTAGTTGAGCAGTCCCTCGGGGAGGAAGCCGCGCTCCCTGTAGAGGTTGAGCGAGGACTCCGGGTCGCGCTTGGAGAGCTTCTTGTTGCCCTCGCCCATCACGTACGGGAGGTGTCCGAAGGCCGGGATGTCCTTGGCGACGCCCAGGTCGATCAGCGCCTTGTAGAGCGCGATCTGGCGCGGGGTGGAGGAGAGCAGGTCCTCGCCGCGCAGGACGTGGGTGATCTCCATCAGGGCGTCGTCGACCGGGTTGACCAGGGTGTACAGCGGGGCGCCGTTGGCGCGGACGATGCCGTAGTCCGGGACGTTCTCCGGGGTGAAGGTCAGTTCGCCGCGGACCAGGTCGGTGAAGGTGATCGTCTCGTCGGGCATCCGGAACCGGACGATCGGCGTGCGGCCCTCGGCCTCGTAGGCGGCCTTCTGCTCGGCGGTGAGGTCGCGGCAGTGGCCGTCGTAGCCGGACGGCCTGCCCGCGGCGCGGGCGGCGTCGCGGCGGGCGTCCAGTTCCTCCGTCGAGCAGTAGCAGCGGTAGGCGTGGCCGGCGTCGAGGAGCCGGTCGGCGACGTCCCGGTAGATGTCCATCCGCTGCGACTGGCGGTAGGGCGCGTGCGGGCCGCCGACCTCGGGGCCCTCGTCCCAGTCGAAGCCGAGCCAGCGCAGCGAGTCGAGGAGCTGCTCGTAGGACTCCTCGGAGTCGCGGGCTGCGTCGGTGTCCTCGATGCGGAAGACCAGGGTGCCCTGGTGGTGCTTGGCGAACGCCCAGTTGAACAGGGCGGTGCGGACCAGGCCCACGTGCGGGTTGCCGGTGGGTGAGGGACAGAAACGGACGCGTACGGGGGAGCCGGGTGCGCTAGCCACGCTTGACAACCTTGTTGGTGAGAGTGCCGATGCCTTCGATGGTGACGGCGACCTCGTCGCCGACGTGCAGGGGGCCGACCCCCGCGGGGGTGCCGGTGAGGATGACGTCACCGGGGAGCAACGTCATGGCCTCGGAGACGTTGACGATCAGATCCTCGATGGAGTGGGTCATCTCGCTCGTCCGGCCGAGCTGGCGCTGTTCGCCGTTGACGGTGAGCTGGACGGTGAGGTCCGCGGCGGTGGCGAGGTCGAGGCCGGTCTCCACCCAGGGGCCGAGCGGGCAGGAGCTGTCGAAGCCCTTGGCGCGGGCCCACTGCTTCTCGCGGCGCTGAACGTCCCGCGCGGTGACGTCGTTGGCGCAGGTGAAGCCGAAGATCACGTCCTGGACCCGGTCGCGGGGCACCTCACGGCACATCCGGCCGATGACGACGGCCAGTTCGGCCTCGTGGTGCAGTTCCTCGGAGAACGACGGGTACTGGATGGCGTCGCCCGGACCGATCACCGAGGTGGACGGCTTGAAGAAGGCGAAGGGCGCGTCCGGTACCTCGTTGCCCAGCTCGCGCGCGTGCTCGGCGTAGTTGCGGCCGAAGGCGACGACCTTGCTGGGGAGCACCGGCGGCAGCAGCCTGACCTTGCTCAGCGGGACCTTCGTGCCGGACAGCTCGAAGTCCGCGAACGGGATGCCCTTGATGATGTCGAGGACGAGCTCGTCGGGCTGGTCGCCCTCGACCGCGCCGAAGGCGACGTTCCCGTCGATGGAGAACCTGGCGATGCGCACGGGATCCTTGCGCCCCTCACTGAGCTGGCTGGAGTCTGACGCTCCAGGCTAACGCGGCGGGGGCGGGCGCCGCCTGCGGTCAGTCGGCGACCGGGGTGCGGACCGGGACGTCGACGAGGACGGTGCGGCGCGGGTTGGCGGTCTGGGCCGGCAGTTCGGTGGTGTGCTCGGCGGGCGCGGGGGCCTGCGGGACACCGGCGTCCTTCACGTGCACGAGGGTGGTGCGGCGCGGGTTGGCGGTGGGGCGGAACGCCGTCGTCGTCACGGTCGTCTTCTCGGTTGTCACGGTTGTCACAGACCCTTGTCGTGTCCGGGCGTCCGGGGGGAGGAGGTCCGAAGGGCCTCACGCGCGGGCGCTGTTGAAGGCTGGAGGTTGTCAACTTGTCACGTCTTGTAAAGCGTCAGGTTAAACATTCCCTTCCCCACGGAAGTCATGGAGACCTCGTGATCGACGTGTGATTTTGCTCACCACAGAGGGAATGTTTCGGTCAATCCCGACCTACAACCCACCCCAACGAAACGGACATTGGCCACCTGAAGCCATCATTCCGCTCCTGATCATGGCGACTGGGACACCCCCGGGGCCTTCACGATTCGCGCAGTTGGACCCGCTTTGGACGAGATCACTTTCTACGTCAGGTGACCCGGCACTCACAAGGGGTCACCTAGGGGACCACGTGGACCACGGGCCTTGTTGGAGATCCTGCACTGTGCTGGAATTCCACGGACCGCCGCAGGTATCGAGACCGGCGCACAGGGGGCCGCGGAGAATCGCCGGCGGCGGCGAGATGGGGGGAGCAGCGCCGGTCACTCAGACCGACGACGGGGGGCGTGTTCAGGACGCTCCCTACAACGCCGACACCGTGTCCTTCCGTTTCACGGAAGGGCGCCTGGTCCAGAGGTTGCGACGCTAGTGCAGGGACGTTTCAAGAGGGATGGCAGCGCTTCGGCGGAGCCGGAGCTGCGCGACGGGACTGGTCCCATGACAGGCAGCTCCTCGCCCCAGCACGCCCAGAACCAGGGCCAGACCCCGTCCGGCGACGGCGGTGACCGCTCCGGTCGCCCCGGCACGCCCGGGTCGGGCCCGTCGGCGTCACCCGCTCCGTCGGCCAAGCCGGCCAAGAGCCCGACCGGTCCGGGACCGCGGGTCGCCCTGCGCAACTGGCGCATCTCCACCCGCCTGGTGTCGCTGCTCGCGCTCCCCGTGGTCGCGGCCACCTCGCTGGGCGCCCTGCGCATCAGCGACAACATGGACGACATCCAGCAGCTCGACAACATGAAGCTGCTGACGGACATGACCAAGCAGGCCACCGAGCTGGCCGCGGCGCTCCAGGAGGAGCGCGACCAGTCGGCCGGTCCGCTGGCGCACGGCTCCAAGGCGAGCGACTACACGGTCAAGGGCTACCGCGAGAAGTCGGACCGGGCGGTCCAGAACTTCGTCGACGCCGCCGAGGAGATCGACGCCTCCAGCAAGAACGGCAACCTCCAGGGCGTCCGGGAGAGCCTGGTCGGCGTGGTCAGCGACCTCGACCAGCTCGCCAAGATCCGCAACACCGCCTACGAGGCCAAGGACAACTCGACCCAGACGGTCGAGGCGTACCACCGCCTCATCACGCACCTGCTCGACCTCTCCCAGGACATGGCCGAGGCCACGAGCAACCCGGAGATGATCCAGCGCACCCGCGCGCTGGCCTCCTTCTCCTCCGCCAAGGAGTACGCGTCGGTGCAGCGCGCGGTCCTCGCCGCGGCGCTCCCCGCGAACAACACGACCTTCGGCAACCTCTCGGACAACGACCGCCTGTACGCCCAGTCGGCGCTCCAGAGCCAGTCCTCCGAGCTGCGCGGTTTCAAGAGCATCTACGGCACCGACAAGGCCGCCGCCCTCCTCAAGCCCATTGAGGAGAACAACGTCAACATCAAGGCCACGGACACCTACGCGTCCCGCGCCCTGGCCAGTGACGACGGTCTGACCGACCTCCAGAAGCGGTCCTACCAGGACTGGGTGGACGACAGCTCGACCAAGATCGAGCAGATGAAGAAGATCGAGCACTCGCTCCTCGAGGACATGGAGCAGAAGGCCCGCGAGCTGCGCTCCGCCTCGGAGAGCGAGGCGATCATCTCGGGTGCGCTGATCCTGCTCGTGCTCGGTGTCTCGCTGGTCGGCGCCTTCGTCGTCGCCCGGTCCATGATCCGCTCGCTGCGCCGGCTCCAGGAGACGGCCACCAAGGTCGCCCAGGACCGGCTGCCCGAGCTGGTCAAGCAGCTCTCGGAGTCGGACCCGCAGGACGTCGACACCTCCGTCGAGTCGGTCGGTGTGCACTCCAGGGACGAGATCGGCCAGGTGGCCGCGGCCTTCGACGACGTGCACCGCGAGGCCGTCCGGCTCGCCGCCGAGCAGGCCCTGCTGCGGGGCAACGTCAACGCGATGTTCACCAACCTCTCGCGCCGCTCCCAGGGCCTCATCCAGCGTCAGCTGTCGCTCATCTCCGAACTGGAGTCCCGCGAGGCCGACCCGGACCAGCTCTCCTCCCTCTTCAAGCTCGACCACCTCGCGACGCGTATGCGCCGCAACGGTGAGAACCTCCTCGTCCTCGCAGGTGAGGAGCCCGGCCGACGCTGGACCCGCCCGGTCCCGCTGGTCGACGTGCTGCGTGCCGCCGCCTCCGAGGTGGAGCAGTACGAGCGCATCGAGCTGGCCTCGGTGCCGACCACCGAGGTCGCGGGACGCGTCGTCAACGACCTCGTGCACCTGCTCGCCGAGCTGCTGGAGAACGCCACCTCGTTCTCGTCGCCGCAGACCAAGGTCAAGGTCACCGGTCACGCGCTGCCCGACGGGCGGGTGCTGATCGAGATCCACGACACCGGTATCGGCCTCTCCCCCGAGGACCTCGCGGCGATCAACGAGCGGCTGGCCTCGCCGCCGACCGTGGACGTCTCGGTCTCCCGCCGGATGGGTCTGTTCGTGGTCGGCCGGCTCTCCCAGCGGCACGGCATCCGCATCCAGCTCCGCCCGTCCGACTCCGGTGGCACGACCGCGCTGGTCATGCTCCCCGTCGACGTCGCCCAGGGCGGCCGCAAGCCGCAGCCGAAGCCCGGCCAGGGCGCCCCGGTGGGCGGTCCCGCCGCCGCGCAGGCCGCAGCCGGTGCCGCCGCGGCCCGTCGGCAGACGCAGCAGGCGGGCGGCGGTGCCCTCGGCGCCGGTGCCCCCTCCGGTGGGCTGCTCGGCGCCGGTCAGGGTCCGCGGGCCGCGCTGCCCGGCGCGGGCGGCAACGGCAACGGACGTCCCGGCGGGCCCGGCGGTCCGCGCGGGCCGCAGTCACCGGCGCTGCCCCCGCAGGGCAGGCCCGCTCCCGCGGGCGCGGGCTTCGGCGGTCAGGCCCCGGGTGCCCCGCAGGGCATGCAGGCGGCCGGCGGCCAGGACGCCTTCGGCAACAGCCTCGGCCCGGCCCACCAGGGCCAGGTCCCGCAGCAGCCGCAGGCCGGGAACCAGGGCGGCGAGCAGCAGGGCGGCAGGCGCAGGCGCCAGCCGCAGCTCCCGGGCCGTGGCGGTCCGCGCGCCGAGCTGCCGGGCGGCAACCCGCAGCAGCCGCGGGTGCCGAGCTGGAGCGACGAGAACGCCCAGCCGCCGATGCCGCGTTCCGCGCTCGACGCCCCGCGCGGCCACGACGAGCAGGACCCGGCGCAGGCCGCCCAGACGGCGCAGTTCCCGCGGATCGACGACCGGCAGGGTCCGGCCGCGACCAGCGAGATGCCGGCCGTCCCGCGCTTCGACGACCGGCAGGACACCGGCTCCACCTCGGAGTTCCAGCGTCCCGACTTCGGCGTACCGGCCCAGGGCGGGCACACCCCGCCGTCCGGTGGTCCGCTCCAGCGTCCCAACTTCGGCCCGCCGCGCCGCAACAACGCCCCCGCGGGCGACGCCAACGGCGCGGGCGGGCAGGACTCCGGGGCGTTCGTCCGCTCGGACGTGTTCGGCACGCCCCCGGCCGGCCAGCCCAACGGCGGCCAGCACAACGGTGGTCAGTACAACGGCGGCCAGCACAACCCGGCGAACCCCGCCAACACCGGCCAGTTCGCCGTCCCGCAGTCCTACGACCCGGGATCCACCGGGCAGTTCGCGGTGCCGGGCTACGACAACGGCGTGGGCTCGACCGGGCACCACGCGCTGCCCGGCCGTCAGAACGGCGGCGACACCGGGCAGTTCGAGCGTCCGCAGGTCAACGGCGGTCAGGTCAACGGCGGTCAGGGCGGCGACTTCGGCGCCCCGCTCCCGCCGGTCCCGCAGCGTCCGCAGCGGCCGGGCCGCCCTGAGCAGGAGGCGCTGCCGCCCGCCGCGGGTCCCGGCGACGGCCGCACCCCGCTGTACGACACCCTGGAGACCAACTGGTTCCACGGCGCCGGGCAGCAGGAACAGCAGCAGCACCAGAACCAGAACCTCAACGGGCACCAGAACAACGGCTACGGCGAAGGCCAGGCCCCCGTTCCGCCCGTTCCGTCGCAGGCTCAGGCCCCGACCCCTCCCACGTCCGCTCCCCAGCGGGCCGCCGCTTCCTGGCGCACCTCCCCGAACGACGATCTCGTCCGGCAGGCGGAGCGCGTGCGGCAGCCCGCCGCGGGCGGTGTCACCACCTCCGGCCTGCCGCGCCGGGTGCCCCGGGCGAACCTCGTTCCGGGCACGGCTCAGCAGCAACAGCACCAAACTGGTCCGCAGGTCTCCCGTGCGCCTGATGACGTACGCGGCCGGCTGACCAATCTCCGTCGGGGCATCGCGCAAGGTCGACAGGCCGGCAACGGCCCGCAGACCGACAGCTTCCCGAGCCCCACTCACCAGCAGGAGCGTTAGTTGAGCCAGATGAGCCAGGCGGCACAGAATCTCAACTGGTTGATCACCAACTTCGTGGACAACACCCCGGGGGTGTCCCACACCGTCGTCGTCTCCGCGGACGGTCTCCTTCTGGCGATGTCGGAAGGCTTCCCACGGGACCGCGCCGATCAGTTGGCGGCCGTCGCGTCCGGGCTCACCTCCCTTACGGCCGGGGCCTCCCGGATCTTCGAGGGCGGCAGCGTGGCGCAGACGGTCGTCGAGATGGAGCGCGGCTTCCTCTTCCTGATGTCCGTCTCGGACGGCTCGTCCCTGGCCGTGCTCGCACACCCCGAGTGCGACATCGGCCTGGTCGGCTACGAGATGGCCCTCCTGGTCGATCGCGCGGGAGCGGTGCTCACACCGGACCTGCGCGCCGAACTCCAGGGCAGTCTGCTGCACTGACAGGCCCAGGCACCACCCGTCACATCACCTCACCGTCCGGCCGCCACACTCCCCCCACCGGCCACGTCAGACGGCATGACTGACCGACCTGCTGTCCCGCCCGGAGGATCCATGACCCCGCCCACCGCCTCTCATGATCCGTACGCGGAGCCGTACGAGGACGAGGGCGACCAGCCGCTGGTACGTCCCTACGCGATGACCGGCGGCCGGACCCGGCCGCGCTACCAGCTCGCCATCGAGGCGCTGATCAGCACCACGGCCGACCCGGCAGCGCTCATGGGGCTGCTCCCGGAGCACCAGCGCATCTGCCACCTGTGCCGTGAGGTGAAGTCGGTCGCCGAGGTCTCGGCACTCCTCGCCATGCCGCTGGGTGTGGCGAGGATCCTCGTCGCGGACCTGGCCGAGGCCGGGCTCGTCGCCATCCATCAGCCGGGCGGCGACGAGACCACGGGCGCTCCTGACGTGACACTGCTCGAAAGGGTGCTCAGTGGACTTCGCAAGCTCTGACGGCGGGCGGGCGACCACCTCCGCGAAGATCGTGGTGGCAGGCGGCTTCGGCGTCGGCAAGACCACGTTCGTGGGAGCGGTCTCGGAGATCAACCCGCTGCGCACGGAGGCCGTCATGACGTCCGCCAGCGCGGGCATCGACGACCTCACCCACACCGGGGACAAGACCACCACCACGGTGGCCATGGACTTCGGCCGCATCACGCTCGACCAGGACCTGATCCTGTACCTCTTCGGCACCCCGGGCCAGGACCGCTTCTGGTTCATGTGGGACGACCTGGTGCGCGGCGCGATCGGCGCCGTGGTGCTGGTGGACACCCGGCGTCTCGCCGACTGCTTCCCCGCGGTCGACTACTTCGAGAACAGCGGGCTGCCGTTCGTCGTCGCCCTCAACGGCTTCGACGGGCACCAGCCGTACGCCCCGGAGGAAGTGCGGGAGGCCCTGCAGATCGGTCCCGACACCCCGATCATCACGACCGACGCCCGGCACCGCTCCGACGCCAAGAGCGCGCTGATCACGCTGGTCGAGCACGCGCTGATGGCGCGGTTGCGGTAGCAGCCAAGTCAGCCGTGGCATACGGCAGTTGTCGTAGGAGCACCGGAGCCGGCTGTGGGTTTTGACACGGCAGGCCCCGGTGTTCATAACGTTTCGGCAGAGGAATGCACCGAACCCGCAACGCGTCGCGTTCGTCCGGTGCCGCTGTGCGCACGGAAGCCCCGTCATTTGGCGGGGCTCGCTCTTTATGACCGTTTTACGTGGGGCTTACATCACAGGGGAACGGCGCGTTCCACTGTTTGGAAGTGCGCTGGTCGTCGTGCTGGAATGCCTGAACTGCCCACTGGTCGAAGACGTACTCCGTAGCACTGTGGGCGCGAGGACGTACCGGGCTCTGAGACACTGCGGCACACGGTTGGTGCCGACCGCCGAGAGGTTGTTGGTCGAGTGAGGCGAAGCAAGAACGGTCCTGAGCCGTCGGCCCGGGGCAACTTCACCCCGCCGCCGCGCGGCGCGGCGTCCGCCCCTGCGCCCGGCCCGCAGCCCACCGGCGCCACCACGTCGGGCGGCCGCTTCTCACCCCGCAACTGGCGGGTGCCCACCCGGCTGAACGCGATTCTCCTGATACCCGTGGTGGTCGGCCTCGTCATGGGCGGCTTCCAGGTCAAGAGCTCGATCGACACCTGGCGGGACGCCGAGGACGCGGAGAGCACGGCCCGCCTGGTGCGGGCCTCGCTCTCCTACGCCGACGCCCTCTACAACGAACGCGACATCACCACGGCGCCGCTGCTGAAGGGCACGTCGCAGACGGCCGCCGACAAGAAGACCGTCAGCGACGCCCGCGCCACCACCGACAAGGCCGCCGACGCCTTCGACCGGGCGGCGCAGGGCATGCCCGCGAAGCCGGGCCTCGAACGCAGGCTGACGCTGTTCCGGGCGGAGGAGCCCAGGATCGCCGCGCTGCGGGCGGCCGCGTACACCTCGAAGCTGCCCGCCGTGCAGACCGAGGAGGGCTACGTCACCGTCGCCCACCCGCTGATGGAGTTCGCCAACGAGCTGGGCCTCGGCACCGGGAACATCACCAGCTACGGCCGGACTGTCTACGCGATCTCGCTGACCAAGGCCGCCCTGTCGCTGGAGCGTGCCATCGGCATGCACCTGCTGATCAACCCCGGGCCCGACGCCAAGAACCTCGCCAAGCAGCGCGTCGCCCTCTCCTCCTACGCCTACCTCGAAGGCATCGCCGTCGAGGAGTACATCGGCGGTGGCACCGAGGCCGACGCCCAGAAGCTCACCGAGGCCGAGGCGAAGCTCAAGACGGACGGCGCCGCGCTCGCCAAGAAGGCGGAGGAGGACGCGGCGGCCAAGGGCGAGACGTACGTCGCGCCGCCGAGCAACCCCACCGACATGGTCACCGCGCTCTCGACGCTGAGCAACACCGACACCGACGAGCGCGCCGACCTGGCCCGGCAGGGCATCACCGCGCAGAACTGGTGGGCGGTGAACACCCTCAAGTACAACGCCTACCGGCAGATCGAGGCGGACCTCGCCGACAAGGCGGTCGGCGAGGCGTCGGACATCGCCTCCGGC
The DNA here is from genome assembly GCF_005222485.1 of Streptomyces griseoviridis. Taxonomy (NCBI): domain Bacteria; kingdom Bacillati; phylum Actinomycetota; class Actinomycetes; order Kitasatosporales; family Streptomycetaceae; genus Streptomyces; species Streptomyces griseoviridis. The sequence continues at coordinate 6,195,482 of NZ_CP029078.1, read as the reverse complement.
GCCCAGCGCGACGCGATCATCACCGGTGCCGCCGTCGTCGTCGCCCTGCTGCTGGCCTTCATCCTGGCCGGCGCGGTCGCCCGGCAGATGAGCCGCTCGATGCGCCGGCTGCGCAACGCCGCCTTCAGCATCGCCGAGCAGCGGCTGCCGACCCTCGTCGACCAGCTCTCCCGCACCGACCCCGGCCGGGTCGACACCCGGGTCGCGCCGATCCCGATCCACACCAAGGACGAGATCGGCGAGGTGGCCCGCGCCTTCGACCAGGTGCACCGCGAGGCGGTCAGGCTCGCCTCCGAGCAGGCCCTGCTGCGCGGCAACATCAACGCGATCTTCACCAACCTCTCGCGCCGCAACCAGTCCCTGATCGAGGGCCAGCTGACCCTGATCACCGACCTGGAGAACAACGAGGCCGACCCGGACCAGCTGGAGAACCTCTTCCGGCTCGACCACCTCGCGACCCGGATGCGCCGCAACGGCGAGAACCTCCTCGTCCTCGCGGGCGAGGAGCCCGGCCGCCGCTGGGACCAGCCGGTGCCGCTGGTCGACGTGTTGCGCGCCGCCTCGTCCGAGGTGGAGCAGTACGAGCGCGTCGAGCTGTCCGGCGTCCCCGAGGCGGAGATCCACGGCCGCGCGGTGACCGACCTCGTGCACCTGCTCGCCGAACTCCTGGAGAACGCCACCACCTTCTCCTCCCCGCAGACCAAGGTCCGGGTCACCGCGACCCGGCTGCCCGACGGCCGTGTGATGATCGAGATCCACGACAAGGGCATCGGCCTGACCGCCGAGGACTTCGCGGACATCAACCACAAGCTGGCCAACCCGCCGACCGTGGACGCCGCGATCTCCCAGCGGATGGGCCTGTTCGTGGTCGGCAGGCTCTCCGACCGGCACGGCATCCGGGTGCAGCTGCGCCCCTCGGGCGAGCAGGCGGGCACCACCTCGCTCGTCATGCTCCCCGACGCCATCACGCACGGCGGTGGCGGCGGTGAACAGCGCCTCGACCGGGACGAGTTCACCGTCTCGCAGATCATGCCCGAGCAGGGCGGCCACCCGGCGCTCGGCGAGGACTTCGCCCAGCAGCAGGCCCAGCCGCTGCGCACGGCCGCCGAACTCGGCTTCGACGACAGCCAGTACACCGGGGTCCCCGACGACATCAGGGAACTGGACCCCGCGGGGCGCCCGTTGCCGCGCGAGGAGCGCCAGGGACCGTCCGAACCCCGTCCGCAGGGCGAGCAGAGCCCCCAACAGGGCTCTGAGGGCGTCACGTTCGGCTCCGCGGGCTTCGACGCGCGTCCGGCGTTCGACGCCGCCCAGGGCGGCTACCCGGCGCCCGGCGGGGCGTTCGACGCCCCAGCGGCGTACGAGGAGCCCCAGCAGGCGCCGTACGGGGAGCAGCAGCCTCCGGCGTACGAGGAGCCGTACTACGCCCAGAACGGCACGCTGCCGCAGAACGACGCGTTCTCCGCCCCGGGCGGGTACCGGGAGCCGGGGCATCCGGAATCCGGCCAGGACGAGCACGGTGGCGGCAGGCCGCCTCAGCAGGACGGTTTCCCCTCGTTCGACCAGCCGTCCTACCAGGGGGACTGGCCTCAGCAGGACGGCTACCGCAACGACTACCAGGCCGAGTACGCTCCGGAAGCGGAGTCCGCACCGGGCGCAGACGCAAGTGATCTCGACCGCGTAGGCTTCGACCGTCCGGGACCGACCTCGTCCGCGTCCCACGAACTCACCGACGCCGGGCTTCCGCGTCGCGGTTCGGGCGCGGGCGGCGCCCGGCCCACGGGCCAGGAGGCACAGGCTCCGGGCACGGGCGGCGGCAACACCAGCGCCTTCGTCGCGTTCGGCGGCAACGGCGGCGCGGGCAACGGCGACGGCGGCCTCTGGCAGTCGGCGAACGACGAGCGCTGGCAGCAGGCCTCGCAGCTCCGCAAGCCCAAGGCGGGCGGGGTCACCTCCTCCGGCCTGCCGCGGCGGGTACCCAAGGCCAACCTGGTCGAGGGAGCCGCCGAAAGCACCCCCCAGGGAGGTCCACAGATCTCCCGTGCTCCGGAGGACATCCGGGGCAGGCTGAGCAACCTGCGTCGGGGCGTCCAACGAGGACGCAACGCGGGAAGTGAAAAGAACGGCCAGGGCTTCGGTCCTGACAGCACCTACGACCAGGAGCGTTAGTGTGAGCCCGATGAGCCAGGCGGCACAGAACCTGAACTGGTTGATCACCAACTTCGTGGACAACACCCCGGGGGTGTCCCACACGGTGGTGGTCTCCGCCGACGGACTTCTTCTGGCGATGTCCGAAGGGTTTCCGCGGGACCGGGCCGACCAGCTCGCGGCGGTCGCCTCCGGCCTGACCTCGCTGACCGCCGGCGCCTCGCGCATCTTCGAGGGCGGCAGCGTGAATCAGACCGTGGTGGAGATGGAGCGGGGATTCCTCTTCATCATGTCCGTCTCGGACGGTTCGTCGCTCGCCGTTCTCGCCCACCCGGAGGCCGATATCGGCCTGATCGGGTACGAGATGGCCCTTCTGGTCGACCGTGCGGGCACCGTTCTGACCCCGGATCTCCGGCAGGAGCTCCAGGGCAGCCTTCTCAACTAACAGACAGACGGTGCGTTTTCACGGCCCGTGGCCGTAAGGTTTCGGGACGCGGCTCCACAAGGATGGGTGCCCGGCACAGTCGGAGGAGGAGAAAGTGACAACACCACCAGGCGGTTCCCATACCGGCAACTGGTCGTACGGTCCTGGCCAGGACCAGGGTGAGGGTTCCCAGAACCCGAACCGTTACAACTTCCCCTCCGCACCGAGCCACCGCCGTCAGCCGTACGCACCCCAGGGTCCGCAGGGCCCCGGCCCTTCGCCGTACGACCAGCCGCCGGCCCCGCGCATCCAGCCCGTGGAACCGCAACGACGCACCCCTGAGCCCGCGCCCGCAGGGGCGGCGAGCAACCCTTTGGTGCGTCCGTACGCCATGACCGGCGGCCGGACGCGCCCCCGCTACCAGCTCGCCATCGAGGCACTGGTGCACACCACCGCGCAACCGCACCAGATGCAGGGCCAGTTGCCCGAGCATCAGCGGATCTGCCAACTCTGCCGCGAGATCAAGTCGGTGGCCGAGATCTCGGCTCTGCTGACCATCCCTCTCGGCGTGGCCAGGATCCTCGTCGCCGACTTGGCGGAGGCGGGCCTGGTCGCCATTCATCAGCCCGGCGGCGACGAGAACGCCGGCGGCCAGCCAGACGTGACACTGCTCGAAAGGGTGCTCAGTGGACTTCGCAAGCTCTAGCGGAGGGCCGGTTTCTCAGAGTCGCTCCACCACCTCCGCGAAGATCGTGGTGGCAGGGGGCTTCGGCGTGGGCAAGACCACGTTCGTCGGTGCTGTCTCGGAGATCAACCCGCTGCGCACGGAGGCCGTCATGACGTCCGCCAGCGCGGGCATCGACGACCTCACCCACACCGGGGACAAGACGACCACGACGGTCGCCATGGACTTCGGCCGCATCACGCTCGACCAGGACCTGATCCTGTACCTCTTCGGTACCCCGGGGCAGGACCGTTTCTGGTTCATGTGGGACGACCTGGTGCGCGGCGCGATCGGTGCGATCGTCCTGGTGGACACCCGGCGACTGGCCGACTGCTTCCCCGCGGTCGACTACTTCGAGAACAGCGGCCTCCCCTTCGTCATCGCCCTCAACGGCTTCGACGGCAGCCAGCCGTACAACCCCGACGAGGTCCGTGAGGCCCTCCAGATCGGTCCCGACACCCCGATCATCACGACCGACGCCCGCCACCGCGCGGACGCCAAGTCGGCGCTGATCACCCTGGTCGAGCACGCCCTGATGGCGCGGCTGCGGTAGCCGGACGACGTGCGAAGGGCCCCTCCCGTCGGGAGGGGCCCTTCGGCGTGTCAGGGGCCCGCAGGCGGCGCCGCACGCACCCGACCCCGCCCTCCGGACGGGAGGACGGGGTCGGGTGCGTCGTCGGCAGGGGCCGCCGTGCGGCTCAGTGCCAGCTGTGCGGGGCGCGGAAGCCGCCCTCGCGCTCCAGACGGCGCCAGGGCGCCTTGGCGTGGCTGCGGGACGGCACCGTGAGGGCGGGCCGGGATGCCGCGCGGGCCAGGAGGACCGCGGTGATCGCGGCGACTTCCTCGGGGTCGGCGTGGCCCTTCTCGACGCGGATGTCAGGCGGGTTCATGGATGTCAGTCTCCGTGAGAGAGGTTTCCGCGGGATTACTGCGGGGGGTTGCCGTGCTTACGGGACGGCAGGTCGGCGTGCTTGTTCTGGAGCATGGCCAGCGACCGGATGAGCACCTCGCGGGTCTCGGCCGGGTCGATGACGTCGTCGACCAGGCCGCGCTCGGCCGCGTAGTAGGGATGCATCAGCTCGGACTTGTACTCCTTGACCATGCGGGAGCGCATGGCGTCGGGGTCGGTGGCGTCGGCGATCTGCCGGCGGAAGATGACGTTGGCCGCCCCTTCCGCTCCCATCACGGCGATCTCGTTGGTGGGCCACGCGTACGTGAGGTCCGCGCCGATGGACTGGCTGTCCATGACGATGTAGGCCCCGCCGTACGCCTTGCGCAGGATCAGCGAGATCCTCGGCACGGTCGCGTTGCAGTAGGCGTAGAGCAGCTTCGCGCCGTGACGGATGATTCCGCCGTGCTCCTGGTCGACGCCGGGAAGGAACCCCGGCACGTCCAGGAAGGTGACGATCGGGATGTTAAAAGCGTCACACATCTGGACAAAGCGCGCAGCTTTTTCACTCGCCTCGATGTCCAGGACGCCCGCGAGGGACTGCGGCTGGTTGGCGACGATGCCGACGACGCGGCCGTCGAGGCGGGCCAGCGCGCAGATGATGTTGCGGGCCCAGCGCTCGTGGACCTCCAGGTACTCGCCGTCGTCGACGATCTCCTCGATGACCTTGGCCATGTCGTACGGGCGGTTGCCGTCCGCGGGGACCAGGTCGAGCAGCACGTCGCTGCGCCGGTCGGCGTCGTCGGACGACTCCACCGTCGGCGGGTTCTCGCGGTTGTTCTGCGGCAGCAGCGAGAGCAGGTAGCGGACCTCGGCGATGCAGGTCTCTTCGTCGTCGTAGGCGAAGTGGCAGACGCCCGAGGTCTCGGCGTGGACGTCGGCGCCGCCGAGGCCGTTCTGGCTGATCTCCTCGCCGGTGACCGCCTTGACGACGTCCGGACCGGTGATGAACATCTGCGAGGTCTCGCGAACCATGAAGACGAAGTCGGTGAGGGCGGGGCTGTAGGCCGCGCCGCCCGCGCACGGGCCGAGCATCACGCTGATCTGCGGGATGACGCCGGACGCCTTGGTGTTGCGCTGGAAGATGCCGCCGTACCCGGCGAGCGCGGAGACGCCCTCCTGGATGCGGGCGCCCGCGCCGTCGTTCAGGGAGACCAGCGGGGCGCCTGCCGCGATGGCCATGTCCATGATCTTGTGGATCTTGGTGGCGTGGGCCTCGCCCAGCGCGCCGCCGAAGATCCGGAAGTCGTGGGCGTAGACGAAGACCGTGCGGCCCTCGACCGTGCCCCAGCCGGTGATGACACCGTCGGTGTACGGCTTCTTGGACTCGAGGCCGAAGCCGGAGGCGCGGTGCCGCCGCAGCTGCTCGACCTCCTGGAAGGACTCCGGGTCGAGGAGCAGCTCGATCCGCTCGCGCGCCGTCAGCTTGCCCTTGGCGTGCTGCGCCTCGGTCGCCTTCTCGCTCGGTCCGGCCAGCGCACGGGCGCGGATCTCGTGCAGCTCGGCCACTCGCCCGCGGGCGTCCGTCGGCTCACCCGGTGCATCGTCCAAAACGGTCATGTAGCGACCTTACGAAGGACACGAAGAAAAGCGAGCCGTCGACTCCGTACAGTCTCCGGCCCGTTTTCCTGGTAGCACCGAACAGAACCTTCGCGGCATGCAGCCCTTTCGACTGCTCAAGGGCCGTCCCGCTTGTGGAGGTCGCACAAAGTCGTCAGGGGAGAGCCACCTCACATCGGTGCGTCGAACACGACACTCCTGGGGTAACCCCTAGAGTCAGCCGGCGCCCGGCCGACAGCACCCGCACCGACGGGTCGTGGCCGACCACCCCGCGCACCGGACGGTCCCAGGTGATCTCCAGCGGCTCACCCGTGCGCGGCGGCTCGCTCACCCAGAGGGTAGCGCTCCTGCCGACCTCCCTGACCAGCACGCTCGCGCCCGCCGAGGCGGTGAGCCGACCGGCGCCGCCCGGCCCCCAGAAGGTGGCGGCGGTCAGGCCCGCTGCGGGCACGTGGACGGCCTGGGCGATGGTGTCGTTGGCGAGGACGGTCAGCCAGTGCGGGTCGGCGGCGCGGGCGGCGGTCCCGGCGCGGGAGGCACCCGGCAGCAGGACGTACCGGTAGCGGGCGTCGACGGGGTCGGTGCCGTGGTCGAGCCAGAGGGTCTGCCAGCGGCGGGTGGCGCGCTCGCCGGTGCTGGTGGAGTTGATGTCGGACCAGGCGCCGGTGCGGTCCTCGCGCAGGGTGCGCAGCCGCCCCCGCGGCACCAGCCAGCCGCCGTGCCCCTCCAGGTGCGCCCATCCCGGCCCCTGGGCCAGCCGCCGGGTGCCGCCCTCCCCCAGGTTGCGGTTGTCCACGATCGTCTCGACGGGCACCCCGTCGGCGCAGCTGATCCCGGCGCCCAGGCAGACGACGGCGTCGTCGAGGCAGAACCACGACTTGCGGGCCTCAAGGGTGGAGTCGAGGCCCTTGACGTGCTGTCCGACGGCCGCGTGGACGCCGTCGGTGGTGCCTCCGACCCAGCGGACGTCGGGCCGGGCCGCGCCCCACTCGCCGCCCGCGCGGTCGGCGAGACGCCGGGTGGAGACGGTGGTACCGGGCAGCCGGTACCAGTCGACGGTGGGCCAGTACCAGTCGGTGTACTGGTCGCCCGTCCCCTCGGCCCACCAGGCGACCATCCCGGCGCCGGTGTGCCAGCCGCGCGGGTTCTCGCCGTTGCCGCACTCGTAGGCGGCGATGCGGTCGCTGGACATGGCGATGCTCGCGGTGAAGCCCGCGCCGCGGTGGACGGCCCGGTCCATGGCGGGGAAGAGACGGTGGCCGACGGGTTCCGGGGTGGCGGGCACCGCCGAGTCGGCGACCGCGCGCAGCCGCGAAAGATCGGCGACGCCGAACTGAGGCGCCGTCAGCAGCGGTGTGACGGTGTCCCGTTGGGCCCAGCCCTTGACCATCCCGTACCACCGCTCGCGCTCCGCGGCGCTCGCTCCGCCGGCCAGCACGGTGATGGCGGCGATGAGGGCCTGGCCGTGGAAGTGGTCGCCGCGCATCAGGTGCTGCTCGTCGGCGGCGAGGTAACCCCGGCTGATGGCACGGCCGTTGACGCAGTCCATCACCAGCCCGTCGTGCAGGAACGGCGCGTAGGCGTGTTCGACGCTGTCCAGGACGAGTTGGCGGCCGGGGTCGGTCACCTGCCAGTCGGAGCCGGCCAGCAGCGTGAACAGCCGCCCCAGCCCGTCGAGCGCGACCTGGCCGTAGGTGCCCGAGTAGGCGACCCAGGTGTGCTGCACGTACGAGCCGTCGGCGTACAGGCCGTCGCCGCGGGTGACGTACGGGAAGACCGGCGAGAGGGCGTCGCGGGCGAGGGCGAGCTTGGCGCCGTCGCGGCCGAGGACCCCGCGCAGGGCGACCGAGCGGCACAGGTCGACCCGGTTGGCGCCGGTCGAGGTGCCGGAGTAGTCGGCGAGCGCGGAGTCCGGGACGAAGTGGTCGACGGCGGCGCAGGCGGCGGCGGTCCTGGCGGCGCCGAGCACCTCGTACAGGGCGGCCGTGATGTCCATGAGCAGCCGGGGGCTGCCGATCTGCCACTCCCACCAGTTGCCGTACGGGGTGGTGCCGGGGTGGTAGACGGTGTCCGCGAGGTGGTCGAGGCCGCGCAGGACGGCGGCGAGCAGCTCCGGGTCGCCGGTGGAGCCGGTGCCGTGCTGGACGACAGCCTGGGTCATGGTCCACAGCCGGCTGTAGCTCTGGGTGATGCCGGACGGCGGGTCGAACGGCTGCCCCGGCCACAGCGAGCCGGCGGTGGGCGCCATGGCGGCGCGCAGGGCCCGTGCGCGGGCGCCGAGGTCGGCGAGGCGGGAGGCGTAGGGCTCGGCGGCCGGGTCGTAGCCGGTGCCGAGGGCGAGGTCGAGCCAGCGCGCGCGGAGCGTGTCGTAGGGGTCGGCGGAGCGGGCGGGGGCGGGTGCCGTGCCGAGGGCGGTGGCGGCGAGGGCGGCCACCGAGAGGAAGGTGCGGCGCGTGGGGGACATACCCAAGCTGGGTACCACGCGGGGCGCCGCGGCGGAACCGGGCGGGGTGCCGGTTCCGCCGCGGCGGACGGGTCACGTGCCTCAGCAGCCGCCGCAGTTGTAGTAGAGGACGTCCCAGTGGTTGCCCTCGTCGGCGTAGATGTTGCCGGACCCCGACTGGTACTGGGCGGCGCCGTCGCCGCGCAGCCCGATGTAGGTGAAGGTGTTCTTGATGTACGTGGTGACGCAGGTGTTCTTGCCGTAGTCGAGCTTGTAGCCGTTCCAGTGCGAGTAGGTGCCGGAGGCGTGGCCGGTCTCGGTGCCGCCGGTGATGTTCAGGGCGCAGCCGGTGGCCCGCTTGAGGGTCTGGGCGCCCTGGGCGGTGGCCTGGTTGAGCTGGTCGAACGACGTACAGGTGGAGTTGTTGCGGTCGGTGCAGCCGCCGGAGGACGACCAGGTGACGCCGACCGCGCTGAACATCGAGGTGGCGGTGGCGTGGCTGATCTTGGTGGCGGCGGAGGCGTCGCCCGCGGTGCCGACGACGGCGAGGCCGGGGGCGACGACGAGGGCGAGCGCGGTCAGGACGGACCTGAGCTTCATGGGGGGCCTTTCCTGCGGGGAACCGTGGACCGGGCGGCCGTGCGGGGCCGTTCTTCCTGTGGGGCGGCCGTGCAGGTGGTGCCCGCCGATGGTGCCCGAGGTCTACGCGCGTCCGCCAGAGGGGCGGCGCGGATCGTCACAGGATTTCCGGATGATCCCTCGCCGCTCGCCCCGGCGTTCGCCGTGCGTCACCGGCCGTGCGAGGAATGGTCACGGAGCGTAAGATCTTGCTGACACTGCGGATGATGTTGAAACTTGAACGGAATGGGTCTACGGTCGTCCTCGTTGACCTCGTTGAAGATTAAACATCCTCATCGCCGCGGCCTCCGCCCGGAGCCGCGACCCGTCCCCCAGGAGCACCTCATGGGCATCTTCGGCCGCAAGAACGACAGCGACAGCACCCCCGCGAGCGCCACCTCCGCGCCCGTCGTCCCCGACCAGGCCGCGCTGACCGGCGAGTACACCATCGACCCCGCGCACTCCACGCTCGGCTTCGTGGCCCGCCACGCGATGGTCACCAACGTCAAGGGCAAGTTCCTCGACTTCACCGGCTCGCTGCACCTCGACGGCTCGGACCCGTCGAAGTCCACGGCGTCCCTCGACATCACGATGGACTCCATCGACACCGGGTCCGCCGACCGCGACGGGCACCTCAAGAGCGCCGACTTCTTCAAGACCGACGAGTTCCCGCGCATGACGTTCCGCTCCACCGCGGCGGAGTCCCTGGGCGGCGACGACTACCGGATCACCGGCGACCTGGAGATCCTCGGCACCAGCCGGCCGATCACCATCGACCTGGAGTTCAACGGCGCCGCGAAGGACCCGTTCGGCAACGAGCGCGTCGGCTTCGAGGGCAAGGCCGAGATCCTGCGCTCCGACTGGGGCCTGACCTGGAACGCGACGCTGGAGACGGGCGGCGTCCTGGTCTCCGACAAGATCAAGCTGAACTTCGACATCTCGGCGATCAAGAACGCCTGACGTGCGGGCGGGGGGACGGACGGGGGCGGGGCGGGAGCGTCGTCGTCCGGGGGGCGGGCCGTCCGGGTGACAGGCCGCCCGGCTGACGGGTCGTCCAGGTGCGGGCCGCCTGGGTGACGAGCCGTCCGGGTGGCAGGTCGCCTGGCTGACGGGGCGCCCGGGTGATGGGCCGTCCGGCGTCAGAAACCGCCGCCGAAGTCCCCGCCTCCCCCGCCGCCGTCACCGAAACCTCCCCCGCCGCCGAAGCCGCCGCCGAAGTCCCCGGGGTCGAAGTTGGAGCCGGAGACGTCGCCGCCCCCGAAGCCGCCGTATCCGGCGCCGGTGTCGCCGTACCCGGCGCCGTAGCCGTACCCCGGGCCCGACATCATCCCGCCGAGCATCGTGCCGACCAGCAGCCCAGGCAGCAGTCCGCCGCCGAAGTAGCCGCCGGCCCAGGGCCCGTAGGCCGGGCCGGCCTCCCAGTACGGGCGGCGGCCGTACTCGCTGTCCACCTCGCGGATCACCGGATCGCGTCCGTCCGCGAGCCTGGTCCGGTCGGCGGCGCAGACCGGTACCTCGCGCGGGGCCCCGCCGGGCGGCGTCCACACGGCGTCGGCCACCGAGGGCCCGTGACGCGGGTCGAAGAAGCAGGGCGGGCGCCGCTCGGGCAGCGGGAGGTGCGCGCGCCGCGCGGCGAGCTGGGCCAGCGAGAACCGGCCGTCCTCCAGGGCCTGGGTGACACCCCGGACGTCCTGCGGCCCGTACGCCGCCGCCATCAGGGACTTCGCCTGCTCGTAGGCGTCCAGGGCGCGTTCGTAGTCCGCGCGCATCGCGTCGTCGGCGCCGGCCTCCGCGGGGTGGAAGTCGAGCCGGTCCAGTTCCTCACCGAACGCCGTGATGTCCTCGTCGACGACGATCCGCAGCCGGTCGAGGTCGGCCAGCCGCCGCTCCTCCCGGCGCCGCCGGTCCCGTCTGACCAGCGCGTAGGCGCCCACCCCGCCGACGACGACCACCGCGCCGAGCCCGATCAGCACGGTGCTCGACACCCCGGTGCCGCCCGCCCGGCCGCCCCAGCTCGCCGGGGCCGAGCCGCGCATGCTCGCGAGGGCGCGGCCGGTGAAGTCGTCGAGCTGGGTCCTGGCGTCGGGCGCGCCCTGGACGCTGGTGACGAGGTTGCCCACGGAGGTGCGCGGCAGCACTGCGGAGTCGGCGCGGGCGTCGAAGCGGTCGCCGAGCCTGATCGCGTACAGGCCCGTGACGCCGGTGGCGGTACGGAGGTCGGTGAAGAGGTTCGCCGTCGGGTAGCCGGCGGGCAGGACCGCGACGAAGACGGGCCTGTCCGCCTTCTTGATCCGCGCGGCCAGCGCGTCGGCGGCCGCGGCCGAGAGCTGTCCGCGGGCGGCCGGGTCCACGTAGACGGGGCTGTCACGCAGGGCGGCGGCGATGGTGGAGACGCCGGTGGCCGCGACCGCCGGGGCACCGGCCCCGGGCACCGTCATCAGGACGGCGAGGACCATGGCCGCCAGCAGCGCGGGGAGGGATCGGGACGGCGGAACGGCCTTCATCCTCCGAAGCTACCGGAAGCGGTACAAAACGGTCACCTGGGCGGAGGGGGCCGAGGTCGCCCGGGAGCGTCGGCCGCTTCGTCACCGCCGATTCCTGGCGGCCGGGCGCGTCCTGACGAGCGGAGCGGTCCTTGGTATGGACCTCCCCTCCGCTCTCTGGTTCACTCAGCCACCCACAGTTCACTCATGGCTTAGATCACGCCGTGAGTTAACTGAACGGCCCGCACCATCCCGTCACGACATCTCGTCAGGAAGGGCGACGTGTCCATGAGGAGAACCCCCCACGCGATCCGGTTGCTGCTCGCCGGTCTGCTCTCCACGGCCGGTCTCACGGCGGCGGTACCGCCCGCGCACGCGGCGGGCGAACAGGTCACCGCCTGGCTCACCACCACCGACGACTCCGCCGGACGCCATGTCGTGCGCGGACTCCAGGCGCAGACGCCGTTCGCGTTCCAGAGCGGCACCGGAGGCGGCGGCGAGAACATCACCGTCGACGAGAACACCCGCTACCAGACCTTCGCCGGCGGCGGCGCGTCCTTCACGGACACCGCCGCCTGGCTGATGAACAGCAGCGGCGCGCTGTCCCAGGCGACCCGGGACAGCGCCATGCGCAAGCTGTTCTCGCCCACCGACGGCATCGGACTGTCGTTCCTGCGCAACCCGATGGGCGCCTCCGACCTGGCCAGGAACGGCTACACCTACGACGACGTCCCGGCCGGCCAGACCGACCCCGCGCTCGCGAAGTTCTCCCTCGCCCACGACCTCGCCGACGTGGTGCCGCTCACCCAGCAGGCCGTCCGGCTCAACCCGGCCCTCACCGTGATGGCCTCGCCGTGGACCGCGCCCGCCTGGATGAAGGACAGCGGCTCCCTCAACGGGGGCTGGCTGAAGGCCGAGGACTACGGCGCGTACGCCTCGTACTTCGTGAAGTACCTCCAGGGGTACCGGGACCAGGGTGTGAACGTCGGGTACGTGACCCCGCAGAACGAGCCGACCTGCTGCGGCGGTTACCCCTCGATGAGCTGGAACGCCAGCGGGCTCGCGTACTTCGTGAAGAGCGAGCTGCTGCCCAAGCTCCAGGCGGCCGGTCTGTCCACCAAGGTCCTCGCGCACGACTGGAACTGGGACGTGTACGACTCCTACGCGGCGCAGACGGTCGACGACGCGGCGGTCCGCAACCACCCCAACTTCGGCGGGATCGCCTGGCACGGCTACGGCGGTGACGTCACCAAGCAGACGGCCGTGCACAACCAGTACCCGGCGCTCGACGCGTTCGGCACCGAGCACTCGGGCGGCACCTGGATCGCCAACCAGCAGCGCGAGGACATGCTCAACATCGTCGACTACACCCGCAACTGGGCGAAGTCGGTGACCAAGTGGTCGCTGGCCGTGGACCATAACATGGGCCCGCACAACGGCGGTTGCGGCACCTGCACCGGGCTGGTCACCGTGCACAACGGCGACGGCGCGAGCGGCACGGTGGACTACACGGTCGAGTACTACACGATGGGCCATCTGACGAAGTTCGTCCGGCCGGGCGCCCAGCGCATCGCGTCCACGGCGTCCTCGTCGGTGCCGAACGTGGCCTGGCGCAACCCGGACGGCGGCAAGGCCCTGATCGCGTACAACGACGGTTCAGCGGCGAAGACGGTCACCGTCAACTGGGGCTCGCAGCACGCCACTTACTCGCTGCCCGGCAAGACGTCGGCCACCTTCACCTGGTCCGGCACCCCGACGGGGGGCGCCGCGACCTCCGGAACCTTCGTCGGCCTCGGCGGCAAGTGCCTCGACGTGGCGGGCGGTTTGAGCGCGAACGGCACGGCGGTACAGCTCTACGACTGCAACGGCTCGGCCGCGCAGACCTGGACGGTGCGCGCCGACGGCTCGGTGCAGTCGCTCGGCAAGTGCCTGGACGTGACCTCCGCGTCGACCGCGAACGGCGCCAAGCTCCAGCTCTACGACTGCAACGGCACCGGCGCCCAGCAGTGGACGTACGACGCGGCCACCGGCGACGTCGTCAACACCGCGGCGGCCAAGTGCCTGGACGTCACGGACAACTCGTCGGCGAACGGGGCTCGGGCGCAGATCTGGTCGTGCACGGGCGCGTCGAACCAGAAGTGGCAGTTGCGCTGAGACCGTGACGGCCGGAGCCGGTGCCCGCGGCGGCGGCCGGCGCGGCGGTGGTGAATCCCCCGCCGCGCCGGCCGCCGTGCGGACGGCCCGCGCGCCGCCGGGCCTGGCCTACTCCGCGGGGCTCACCCCGGCCCGCAGCAGCCCGTACGCGTACGCGTCCTCCAGGGCCTGCCAGGAGGCCGCGATGACGTTCTCCGCGACGCCCACCGTGGACCACTCGCCGGAGCCGTCCGAGGTGGAGATCAGGACGCGGGTGGTGGACTGGGTGCCGTGCTTGCCCTCCAGGATGCGGACCTTGTAGTCGACGAGGCCCAGGTCGGCGAGTTGCGGATAGATCTTCTCCAGCGCCACCCGCAGCGCCCGGTCCAGCGCGTTGACCGGGCCGTTGCCCTCGGCGGTGGCGACGATCCGCTCGCTCTTGGCCCAGAGCTTGACGGTGGCCTCGTTGGCGTGGCTGCCGTCGGGGCGGTCCTCGACGATCGCGCGCCACGACTCGACGTCGAAGTACTTCAGCGGCTTGCCCGCCACCTCGGCGCGCAGCAGCAGTTCGAAGGAGGCGTCGGCGGCCTCGTAGGTGTAGCCGCGCAGTTCGCGTTCCTTGACCCGCTCGACGACCCGGCCGATCAGTTCGCGGTCGCCGCCGAGGTCGACGCCCAGTTCCTTGCCCTTCAGCTCGATGGAGGCGCGGCCCGCCATGTCGGAGACCAGCATCCGCATGGTGTTGCCGACCAGCGCCGGGTCGATGTGCTGGTACAGATCGGGGTCGACCTTGATCGCGGAGGCGTGCAGCCCCGCCTTGTGCGCGAACGCGGAGACACCGACGTAGGGCTGGTGGGTGGAGGGCGTGAGGTTGACGACCTCGGCGATGGCGTGCGAGATCCGGGTGGTCTCGCGGAGCTTGCCCTCGGGCAGCACCTTCTTGCCGTACTTCAGCTCCAGGGCGGCGACCACCGGGAAGAGGTTGGCGTTGCCGACCCGCTCGCCGTAGCCGTTGGCCGTGCACTGGACGTGGGTGGCGCCCGCGTCGACGGCGGCCAGCGTGTTGGCGACGGCGCAGCCGGTGTCGTCCTGGGCGTGGATGCCGAGCCGGGCGCCGGTGTCGGCGAGGACGGTGGCGACGACGGCCTGGATCTGCGCGGGCAGCATCCCGCCGTTGGTGTCGCACAGGATCACCACGTCGGCGCCGGCCTCGGCGGCGGTCCGTACGACGGCCTTGGCGTACTCGGGGTTGGCGCGGTAGCCGTCGAAGAAGTGCTCGCAGTCGACGAAGACGCGGCGGCCCTCGGAGCGCAGGTGGGAGACGGTGTCGCGGACCATCTCCAGGTTCTCGTCGAGGGTGGTGCGCAGCGCCAGTTCGACATGCCGGTCGTGGGACTTGGCGACCAGCGTGATGACGTCGGCGCCCGACTCGACGAGCGCCCTGACCTGCGGGTCCTCGGCCGCTTTGGCGCCGGGGCGGCGGGTGGCGCCGAACGCGACGAGGGTGGCGTGCCGGAAGTCGATCTCCTGCCGGGCGCGGGCGAAGAACTCGGTGTCCCGGGGGTTGGCGCCGGGCCAGCCGCCCTCGATGAAGCCCACACCGAAGTCGTCCAGGTGCCGTGCGATCGCCAGTTTGTCCGCGACGGTGAGGTTGATGCCCTCGCGCTGGGCGCCGTCGCGCAAGGTGGTGTCGAAGACGTGGAACGAGTCGTCGAGCTCGCTGGTGTCGGTCATGGTGTCAAGGCTCCTGAAGGTTGGATCTCGGTCGTACCGGAATGACCGGCTCCACCGTCCTCCCATGGTCCCTCGCGCTCGGCTCCCGGCTGGGGTGGGCCAGAAAAGCGAAAAACCCCTCGCGGGTGCGAGAGGTCTGCGCGCGGGTCGAGAACAACGGTGTCCGCCCGTACCTGGTCGTACGTGGCGGTCACTGCGGACCGGCGCGCCTGCTGCCAATAATCATGGCGAACGAGAGCACGGGGGCAGTCTGGCACAAGGCGCCCCCGCCCTCACCCTCCGTCTCAGGATACGAACGGTCCGTCTTGCGGCGGCCGGTCAGCTCGCCGTCCCGCCGCCGACGCACCGGGTCCGCCGTCGCGGGAGGGCCCGCCGTCGCACGAGGCCCGCCGCTGTCGCTGGGGGCGGGAGCCGTCGGGAGCCGTACCGGACGGCGGGTCCGGGACGGCTCCCGCAGGTGCCGGACAGTGCCTAGCCGAGCCGGTGCATCCAGCCGTGCCGGTCGGGCGTGATGCCCCGCTGGACGTCCAGCAGGGCGGAGCGCAGCTTGAGCGTGACCTCGCCGGGCTCGCCGCCCGACTGCCGCCACTCGGCGCTCTCCCGCTTGACCGTGCCGACCGGGGTGATGACGGCGGCGGTGCCGCAGGCGAAGACCTCGGTGAGGCTGCCGTTCTCCGCGTCGCGCTGCCACTGCTCGACCGAGACGCGGCCCTCCTCGGCGGTGTAGCCGAGGTCACGGGCGACGGTGAGGAGCGAGTCGCGGGTGACGCCCTCCAGGATGGAGCCGGTGAGGCCGGGGGTGACGATCCGGTCGCCGTACACGAAGTACAGGTTCATCCCGCCGAGTTCCTCGACCCACCGGTGCTCGACGGCGTCGAGGTAGCAGACCTGCTCGCAGCCCTTGGCCGCGGCCTCGGCCTGGGCCAGCAGGGAGGCCGCGTAGTTGCCGCCGGTCTTGGCGTCGCCCACACCGCCGGGGACCGCGCGCACCCGGTCCTCGGAGAGCCAGATCGACACCGGCCGCACCCCGCCGGGGAAGTAGGCGCCGGCCGGGGAGGCGATGACCAGGAAGAGGTACTCGTTGGCGGGCTTCACACCGAGACCGACCTCGGTCGCGATCATGAACGGGCGCAGGTAGAGGGACTCCTCGCCGCCGTGCGCCGGGACCCAGGCCGCGTCCTGGCGGACCAGCACGTCGCACGCCTCGATGAACGTCTCGACCGGCAGCTCGGGCATGCCGAGGCGGCGGGCGGAGGCCTGGAAGCGCGTGGCGTTCTTCTCCGGGCGGAAGGTCGCCACCGAACCGTCGGGCTGGCGGTACGCCTTGAGGCCCTCGAAGATCTCCTGCGCGTAGTGCAGGGTCATGTTCGCCGGGTCGAGGGAGAGCGGGCCGTACGGGACGAGCTGGCCGTCGTGCCAGCCGCGGCCCTCGGTCCACCGGATCGTCACCATGTGGTCGGTGAAGTGGCGGCCGAACCCGGGGGCCACCAGGATCGCGTCGCGCTCGGCGGCGGAGAGCGGGCTGGCGGAGGGCTTGAGCTCGATCGTGGGCGTCGTCATGAGTGGTTGTCCTTCACCGGTTGTGTGTGACGGGCCGCGCTCACGTCCGTACGGCCAGTACCCAGTACTAGGACGTCCGAGCATTCCCTCAAACCGCGGCTCCGCGTTCGATTATCGCGCGCGGGACGCCGTGGACGAAAACAGCGTGAATGCGACCCGGAGGAAGATGGTGTCACCCGGCGGCGGGCATACGGAAGCCGCCGGGACGGTGTACCCGGCGGCTTCGAGGGAGACTCGACGGCCGGGTCAGCCGGCTACGCGTTCCGCGAGCGCGTCGCCGATCTGCGACGTGCTGCGGGCAGGGTTGCCGGTGCGCTCCGCGAGGTCGGCGGAGACGGCCTCCTCGATCCGGCCGGCCTCGGCCTCGTAGCCGAGGTGGCGCAGCAGGAGGGCGACGGACAGGACCGTGGCGGTGGGGTCGGCCTTGCCCTGGCCCGCGATGTCGGGTGCGGAGCCGTGCACCGGCTCGAACATCGAGGGGAACGCGCCGGACGGGTTGATGTTCCCGCTGGCGGCGACGCCGATGCCGCCCGAGACGGCCGCGGCGAGGTCGGTGATGATGTCGCCGAAGAGGTTGTCGGTGACGATGACGTCGAACCGGCCGGGGTCGGTGACCAGGTAGATGGTCGCGGCATCGACGTGGATGTAGTCGGTGGTGACGTCGGGGAACTCGGCCGCGACGCGGTTGAAGACGTTCGTCCACAGGTGGCCCGCGAAGGTCAGCACGTTGTTCTTGTGGACCAGCGTGAGCTTCTTGCGGGGGCGGGCCTGGGCGCGGGCGAAGGCGTCGCGGACGACCCGCTCGACACCGAACGCCGTGTTGACGGAGACCTCGGTGGCGACCTCGTGCTCGGTGCCCTTGCGGATGGTGCCGCCGTTGCCGGTGTACGGGCCCTCGGTGCCCTCGCGGACCACGACGAAGTCGATCCGCGGCTCACCGGCGAGCGGGGTGGCCACTCCCGGGAGCAGTTTGCTGGGGCGCAGGTTGACGTGGTGGTCGAAGGCGAAGCGGAGCTTGAGCAGGAAGCCGCGCTCCAGCACGCCGGACGGCACGCTCGGGTCGCCGATGGCGCCGAGCAGGATCGCGTCGTGCCCCTTGAGGGCGTCGAGGTCGGCGTCGGTGAGGGTCTCACCGGTGGCGTGGTAGCGCCGGGCGCCGAAGTCGAACTCCTTGGTCTCCAGCTTCACATCCTGCGGAAGGACGGCGGAGAGGACCTTCAGGCCCTCGGTGACGACTTCCTGGCCGATGCCGTCACCGGGAATCACTGCGAGATCGATGCTGCGAGACATGTCGGCACCCTACTCCTCGTCCCATGGGATGACACGGCCCGTCCGGCATGCGGACAGCCGGTGGGGGTGGGCGGCGGCCCGGCGGCCGGTCGTCGTCACCCGTTCACCCGAATGTGGGGCGGATGTCGGCCCGTGCTGGGAACTTCTCCGTCATGGACCTTCCCGACTTCGGCATTCCGCCCCGTCTGGCGCGCCGGATGAGCATGGCCGAGCAGCACGAGTACCTGCGGACGAAGCTGACCAGGCGGCGCACGCTGGTGACGGCGGGCGCCGTGGCCGGCGGCCTGCTGGCCGGCTGCGCGGGCCCGGGGACGAAGGAGCGCCAGGCGGCGGACCCGAAGGGCCACCGGCCGTCCGGCTCCCCCGCGACGGCACCGGCGAGCGGCACGGTGCACGGCTCGGCCGTCGTGCCGTTCGGCCGCCATCTGGCGTTCGGCGCCGACCCGAGGACCGGGATGCGGGTCTCCTGGCAGCTGCCGCTCGCCGTGCGGAAGCCGTTCGCGCGGATCGGGACGGCGCCGGACGCGCTGGACCGGCGCGTCGAGGCGGAGATCCGGGACCTGCACACGCCGGCGCTGACCGGCGTGCGCCCGGCGTTCGAGCAGTACTACGCGCACGCCGCCGTGGACGGCCTGCTCCCCGGCACCACCTACTACTACGGCGTCGGCCACGACGGCTTCGACCCGACGGCCGCCGAGCACCGCGCGGCGATCGGTTCGTTCCGCACCGCGCCCGCGCGCCCCGAGTCGTTCGTCTTCACCGCCTTCGGCGACCAGGGCGTCAGCCAGGCGGCCGCGGCCAACGACGATGTGATCCTGCGCCAGAAGCCCGCCTTCCATCTGCACGCGGGCGACATCTGCTACGCCGACGTCAACGGCCAGGGCAAGACGTCGGACGGCTACGACCCCGGCTACTGGGACCTGTTCCTGAAGCAGAACGAGCCGGTGGCGCGGACCGTGCCGTGGATGGTGACGACCGGCAACCACGACATGGAGGCCTGGTACTCGCCCGACGGCTACGGCGGCCAGCTGGCCCGCTGGTCGCTGCCCGACACCGGGTTCGACCCGCGCACCGCGCCGGGCGTGTACGCGTTCACCTACGGCAACGTCGGGTTCGTCGCGCTGGACGCCAACGACGTGTCCTGGGAGATCCCGGCCAACCTGGGCTGCTCGGGCGGCCGGCAGACGGCGTGGCTCGACAGGGAGCTGACCCGGCTGCGGGCGGCCGACGGCGTCGACTTCGTCGTCGTCTTCTTCCACCACTGCGCGTACTCGACGTCCACGCACGCCTCGGACGGCGGGGTGCGGGCCGCGTGGCTGCCGCTGTTCGCGAAGCACCAGGTGGATCTGGTGATCAACGGCCACAACCATGTCTATGAGCGGACCGACGCGATCCGGGACGGCGCGGTGGGCCGTCCGGTGCCGATCGGCGGGTCGACCGACCCGACCAGGGACGGGACGGTGTACGTGACGGCGGGCGGCGGCGGCAAGGACCTGTACGGCTTCCCGTCGGGCGTGAAGGAGAGCTACGAGGGGCACGTCACCCGCGACACGCCCGTGGACAGCTTCGCGTGGACGAGGTCGCGGGCCCAGGAGCCGGAGACCGTGGAGTGGTCGCGGGTGCGCTACCGGGGGTTCTCGCTGCTGCGGGTGGAGGCGCGGACGGGCGGTTCACCGCGCCTCGATGTGTCGGCGCTCGCGCAGGACGGCACCCGGGTCGATCACTTCGAGGTGCGGCGCGGGGCGTGACCCCGCACCGCACCCCGAGCGGGTGCGGCTCCCGGTTCGTGGGGGTGCTGCCCGGCTCAGTGGCCGGTGGAACCGCCGTTGTCCCGGCGGTCGAGGGCGCGCTGGAGGGCGGCGGCGGCGTTCTTGCGGTCGGAGTCGCTCGTGCGGGACTCGTGGCGGACTCGGCGGCGGACGGTCGTCTCGGCCATGGGGGATCGACTCCTTCGGCACAACTGGAGTACGGAAACGGAGGGGGGTTGCGAGACGCCGGATGGGCGGGGAGCGGTGCCGCAGGGGTTGCCTGCTCGGGGCCCGGCTCACGACCGCCATTCGCTTGATCGAGCGAGACGTTCGGCTCCTACAAAGCTAAGCGAGGAGTCCTGGTCTGTCTCCACCATTACTCGGACTTCCTACTATCTGAGACGGCGGTTTCGGTCACACCCCTGTGAACTGCGGTTTCCTCATACCACCGGGGAGCCGGGGGACCATGCGAAAGGAGGGGCACCGGGGTGCCCCTCCCTCTCGTCGGCTTCGTCGGCTTCGGCGGCTTCGTCGACCTGTTCAGCCGGCCGGTGCGGCTCAGCCCATGTGCGGGTAGCCGTAGTCGGTCGGCGCGACCAGCGTCTCCTTGATGGCGCGGGTCAGCGTCCAGCGCATCAGGTTCTGCGGGGCGCCCGCCTTGTCGTTGGTGCCGGAGGCGCGGCCGCCGCCGAAGGGCTGCTGGCCGACGACGGCGCCGGTGGACTTGTCGTTGATGTAGAAGTTGCCCGCCGCGTAGCGCAGCTTCTCCATGGTGTACGCCGCCGCCGCGCGGTCGCCGGCGATGACCGAGCCGGTCAGGGCGTAGTCGGAGACGGACTCCATCTGGGTCAGCATCGCGTCGTATTCGTCGTCCTCGTAGACGTGCACGGCGAGGAACGGGCCGAAGTACTCGGTGGTGAAGACCTCGTTCTCCGGGTCGCTGCACTCGACGACGGTCGGGCGCACGAACCACCCGACCGAGTCGTCGTAGGAGCCGCCCGCGACGATCGTGCAGGTCGGGTCCTGCTTGGCGCGGTCGATGGCGGCCTTGTTCTTGGCGAAGGACCGCTCGTCGATGACGGCGCCGACGAAGTTCGACAGGTCGGTGACGTCACCCATGGTCAGGTAGTCGACCTCGGCCGCGAACTCCTCCTTGAACCCGGAGTTCCAGATGGAGGCCGGGATGTAGGCGCGCGAGGTCGCCGAGCACTTCTGGCCCTGGTACTCGAAGGCGCCCCGGGTCAGCGCGGTCTTCAGGACGGCGCGGTCGGCGCTCGGGTGCGCGACGACGAAGTCCTTGCCGCCGGTCTCGCCGACCAGGCGCGGGTAGGCGCGGTACTTCTCGATGTTGTTGCCGACCGTCTTCCACAGGTGCTGGAAGGTCTTGGTCGAGCCGGTGAAGTGGATGCCGGCCAGGTCGCGGTGGGCCAGGGCGACCTCGGAGACGGCGATGCCGTCGCCGGTGACCAGGTTGATGACGCCCTTGGGCAGCCCGGCCTCCTCCAGCAGCTGCATCAGCAGCACCGCGGCGTGGGTCTGGGTCGGGGACGGCTTCCAGATCACCACGTTGCCCATGAGGGCGGGCGCGGTGGGCAGGTTCGCGGCGATGGCGCTGAAGTTGAACGGCGTGATCGCGTAGACGAAGCCCTCCAGCGGGCGGTGGTCCATGCGGTTCCACACGCCGGGGGAGTTCGCCGGGGGCTGCTCGGCGAGGATCTGGCGCGCGTAGTGGACGTTGAAGCGCCAGAAGTCGACCAGCTCGCAGGGGCTGTCGATCTCCGCCTGCTGGGCGGTCTTCGACTGGCCGAGCATGGTGGAGGCGGCGATCGTCTCGCGCCACGGCCCGGCGAGGAGTTCGGCGGCCCGCAGGATGATCGCGGCGCGGTCGTCGAAGGCCATCGCGCGCCAGGCCGGGGCGGCGGCGAGGGCCGCGTCGATCGCGTCCTTCGCGTCCTTGGTGGTGGCGTGGCGGCCGGTGCCGATGACCGACTTGTGGTGGTGCGGCTGCACGACCTGGAAGGTCTCACCGCCGCCGAGCCGCTTCTCGCCGCCGATGGTCATCGGCAGCTCGATCGGGTTCTCGGCCAGCTCCTTCAGCTTGGCCTCAAGGCGGGCGCGCTCCGGCGAGCCGGGGGCGTAGCCGTGCACCGGCTCGTTGACAGGGGTGGGGACCTGGGTCACAGCATCCATGGGTTCCGTAACTCCTTACTGAGCGGTGGGGGTTCAGCCCTTGCTGATCATGCTGCGGACGAAGAAGCGCAGGTTCGCGGGCTTCTCGGCCAGCCGGCGCATGAAGTAGCCGTACCAGTCGGTGCCGTACGCCGTGTAGACGCGCATCCGGTGGCCCTCGGCGGCCAGCCGCAGGTGCTCGTCGCCCCGGATGCCGTAGAGCATCTGGAACTCGTAGTCGCCCGGCTTGCGTCCGGCGGCGCGGGCCAGCTCCTGGCCGATGCTGATGAGGCGCGGGTCGTGGGAGCCGATCATCGGGTACCCGGTTCCCTCCATCAGGATGCGCAGGACCCGCACGTACGCCTTGTCTATCTCGTGCTTCTGCTGGTAGGCGACCTCGGCGGGCTCCTTGTAGGCGCCCTTGACGAGCCGGACCCGGCTGCCGGACGCGGCGAGGCGGCGGGCGTCGGTCTCGGTGCGGAACAGGTAGGACTGGATGACGCAGCCGGTCTGCGGGAAGTCCTTCCGCAGCTCCTCGTGGATGGCGAACATCGAGTCGAGGGTGGTGTGGTCCTCGGCGTCGAGGGTGACGGTGGTACCGATCGCGGCGGCGGCCTCGACGACCGGCCGGACGTTGGCGAGGGCCAGCTCGTGGCCGCCGTCGAGGGCCTGCCCGAACATCGACAGCTTGACGGACATCTCGACGCGCTCGCCGAGGTCGAGCGCCTTGAGCCGGCCGATCAGGGCGAGGTAGGCGTCGCGGGCGGCGGCGGCCTGCTCCGGGGTGGTGATGTCCTCGCCGACGACGTCCATCGTCAGTTCGAGGCCGTCGGCGGTGAGGCGCTCGATGATCGGGACGATGTCGTCGACGGTCTCACCGGGGATGAAGCGGTCGACGACCTGCTTGGTCACCGGGGCCGCGGAGATGACGCGGCGCATCCGGTCGCTGCGCGACGCGGCGAGAATCACGGGACCCAGCACGGGAACCTCCACATACCAACCCAGACGAGGCCGTTGCCCGACAGGTCGGGAACGGCACGGAGAACCACTGCGAAATCTATGGATCTCCCCGCCGGTCGGCCATCGACAGCTGTCAGGCATTCACGCCCCCGATCTCAGACAGATGTATGAAGGGACTGTCGAATTGAGGGAGAATGCCCAGGTGACGTCGGATGCCGCGCCCTACAACTACGCGAGCGACTACCAGGACCTGGTGGACGAGATCTCCGAGCTGCTCGGAGCGCCCGCGACGCTGGAGAACCGCGACTTCGAACTGATCGCGTTCGGCGCGTACGACAGCGAACGGGACCTCGACGCGTCCTGGCTCGACCCGGTGCGCACCCGCTCGATCCTCACCCGCCGCTCCACCGCCGCCGTCCGCTCCTGGTTCGAGGGGTTCGGCATCACCCGGGCGACCGGTCCGGTCCGCATCCCGCCCACCCCGGAGGCGGGCGTGCTGCGCGGACGGATCTGCCTGCCGGTACGCCATCGGAGTGTCGTCCTCGGCTACGTCTGGCTCCTGGACGACGATCCGGGGCCGACGGCGCGCCAGCTCTCCGCCGCGATGACGGTGGCCGCCAGGATCGGCGCCCTCCTCGCCGACGAGGCCCAGCACGGCGCCGACCTCACCCGCGAACTGCGCGCGGTCCTCACGGCGGAGCGGGGCTGGCAGCGGGACATGGCGGTGGCGGAGCTGCGCACCGCCCTCGGGCCGCGCGCCGACGCCCTGCACACGGTGGTCTGCGTGGCCCCCTGGCCGTCCGCCGACCCGGACGACGCCCCCTCCGTCCGCACCGTCCAGGGCGCGACGGCCCTGTGCACCGTCCCGTGGGGGGCGACCGGGCAGTGCCTGGCGCTCCTGCTGCGGCTGCGCTCCCCCGGCACCCCGGGACCGGCCCTCGCGGCGGCGACCAGGCTCCTGGAACGGGCGGCAGGCGCCGAGCAGAGCGCCGCGCCGGGCGAGGCGCCCGCCGGCCCCCCGCCGCAGCCGCCGGGAACGTCGGCCGCCGGGATCGGGGGCGCCCGGGTCGGGCTGGCCGAGCTGGGGGTGGCGTGGACGGAGGCGGTGGCCGCCGCGCGGGCCGCGCTGGCCGAACCGCGGCTCGGACCGATCGCCGAGTGGAGCCGGATCGGGCCGTTCCGGCTGCTGACGGCGCTGCCCCCCGAGACGGCCCAGGACCCGGCCGTCGGCCCCCTCCTCTCCCCCGCCCACCGCGAACTGGCCCGCACCGCCGAGGTCTACCTCGACTGCGCGGGCCAGGCCGGCCGCACCGCCGCCGAGCTGGGCATCCACCGCCAGACCCTCTACTACCGGCTGTCCCGGGTGGAGCGGCTGACCGGCCTCGACCTGGACGACGGCGAGGACCGGCTGCTGCTGCACATGGCCCTCAAGGACGCCAGGCTCCGCCACCTGCCGTGACCGCCGCACCCGGCAGCGGGCCGGCCGCTCCCTGATCGCCGCCGCCCACCCGGCGCCCGGAGGTTCGACCCGCCGACCTGCCCGTCGACGGAGAACGCCGGACGGGCCGAGGGTTCTCGGTCCGTCCGGCGTGCTGTCCTCGGACGTGCGGTGGCGGGTCCGTCAGACCAGGTTCACCGAGCGCGCGAACGTCGCGCCGATCTCCTCGCCGACCTCGGCCAGCACCGCGGGGGCGACCGTGTCGTCGACGGTGAGGACGGCGAGCGCCTCGCCGCCGACCGCCGAGCGGGCGACCTGCATGCCGGCGATGTTGATGCCCGCCTCGCCGAAGACCCGGCCGACGGTGCCGACGACACCGGGACGGTCCTCGTAGCGCAGCACCACCATGTGGTCGGCGAGGGCGAGGTCGACGTCGTAGTCGTCGACGGCGACGATCTTCTGGAGGTTCTTCGGGCCGGCCAGGGTGCCGGAGACCGACACCTCCTCGCCGGTGCCGAGGGTGCCGCGCACCGTCACCACGTTGCGGTGCTCCGACGCCTCCGAGCTGGTCGTCAGCCGCACCTCGACGCCGCGCTCCTGCGCGAACAGCGGGGCGTTGACGTACGACACCGTCTCGGCGACGACGTCCTCGAACACGCCCTTGAGCGCGGACAGTTCGAGCACCTTGACGTCGTGCTGGGTGATCTCGCCGTACACCTCGACGTCGAGGCGGACCGCGACCTCGCCGGCGAGCGCGGTGAAGATCCGGCCGAGGCGCTCGGCGAGCGGCAGACCGGGCTTGACGTCCTCGGCGATGACCCCGCCCTGGACGTTGACCGCGTCGGGGACCAGCTCACCTGCGAGGGCGAGGCGGACCGACTTGGCGACGGCGATACCGGCCTTCTCCTGCGCCTCGTCGGTGGAGGCACCGAGGTGCGGGGTGGCGACGACCTGGTCGAACTCGAACAGCGGGGAGTCCGTGCAGGGCTCCTTGGTGTAGACGTCGAGCCCGGCGCCGGCGACCCGGCCCTCCTTGAGCGCCGAGTACAGCGCCTCCTCGTCGACGATCCCGCCGCGCGCGGCGTTGACGATCCGCACGCTCGGCTTGACCTTGCGCAGCGCCTCGTCCCCGATCAGACCGAGGGTCTCGGGGGTCTTGGGCAGGTGCACGGTGATGAAGTCGGAGACCTCGAGCAGCTCGTCGAGGGAGAGCACCTTGACGCCCATCTGCGCGGCCCGCGCGGGCTGCACGTAGGGGTCGTAGGCGACGACCTTCATGCCGAAGGCGGACATCCGCTGCGCGACGAGCGCGCCGATGCGGCCGAGGCCGACGACGCCGAGGGTCTTCTCGGCCAGCTCGACACCGGTGTACTTGCTGCGCTTCCACTCGCCGTTCTTCAGCGCCGCGTTGGCCTGCGGGATGTTGCGGGCGGTGGCCAGGAGCAGACCGCAGGCCAGCTCGGCGGCGGTGACGATGTTGGAGGTCGGGGCGTTGACGACCATCACGCCCGCCTTGGTGGCGGCGGAGACGTCGACGTTGTCCAGGCCCACGCCGGCCCGCGCGACGACCTTGAGCCTGCCCGCGGCGGCCACGGCCTCCGCGTCGACCTTGGTGGCGGAGCGGATCAGGATCGCGTCGACGTCGGCGATGGCCGGGAGCAGCTCCGCCCGGTCCGCGCCGTTGCAGTGCCGGATCTCGAAGTCGGGCCCGAGCGCGTCCACGGTGGCGGGCGACAGTTCTTCGGCGATGAGTACGACAGGTTTCGAGCTCACGTGAGTCCTCACAAGTCCAGTGCGTGCGGACGGCCGTCCCGACGGCCGCATGCGGTGGAGGGAAGCGGCGCCGGGGAGCTGCGCACCCGCAGTCCCCCGGTGTCGCTGAGCCGCGTGGAAGACGCACGACGCTGTGGGCCTGACGCGTATGTGTGCAGCAGTGTAGTGGCGTCGCGCGCGACGTCTTACGCCGCTGCGGAAGGATCACCCGTCCGTGACGGGACAGGCGGGACGACGGGACCGGAGCGGTGGCCCCGGTCCCGTCGTCCGGAGGCTCAGGCCTCCTCGTTCACCCACGACATCAGCTTGCGGAGCTGCTTGCCGGTGGTCTCCAGCAGGTGCTCGGAGTCCTGCTTCTTGTACTCGTTGTACTTCTTCAGACCGCCGTGGTACTCGTCCATCCAGTTCTTGGCGAAGGTGCCGTCCTGGATCTCGGCGAGGATCTGCTTCATCTCGGCCTTGGTGGCGTCGGTGATGATGCGCGGGCCGGTGACGTAGTCGCCCCACTCGGCGGTCTCGGAGATCGACCAGCGCATCTTCTCCAGGCCGCCCTCGTACATGAGGTCGACAATCAGCTTCAGCTCGTGCAGGCACTCGAAGTAGGCGATCTCCGGCTGGTAGCCGGCCTCGGTCAGGGTCTCGAAGCCCGCCTTGACCAGGGCCGCGGTGCCACCGCAGAGGACGGCCTGCTCGCCGAAGAGGTCGGTCTCGGTCTCCTCGGTGAAGGTCGTCTTGATGACGCCGGCCCGGGTGCCGCCGATGCCCTTGGCGTAGGACAGGGCGAGCGCGAAGGCGTTGCCGGTGGCGTCCTGCTCGACGGCGGCGATGCAGGGAACGCCGCGGCCCTCCTCGTACTGGCGGCGGACCAGGTGGCCGGGGCCCTTCGGGGCGACCATGCAGACGTCCACGCCGGCCGGCGGCTTGATGAAGCCGAACCGGATGTTCAGGCCGTGGCCGAAGAACAGGGCGTCGCCGTCGTTGAGGTGGGGGGCGATGTGCTCCTCGTAGACCTGGCCCTGGATCGGGTCCGGGACGAGGATCATGATGACGTCGGCCTCGGCGGCGGCCTCGGACGGGCTCACCACGCGCAGGCCCTGCTCCTCGGCCTTCGCCTTGGACGTGGAGCCCTCGTGCAGGCCGACGCGCACGTCGACGCCCGAGTCGCGCAGCGACAGCGCGTGGGCGTGGCCCTGGCTGCCGTATCCGATGACCGCGACCTTGCGGCCCTGGATGATGGACAGGTCGGCGTCGGCGTCGTAGAACAGCTCGGCCACTGTGGTTCTCTCCTTGTGTACGGGTGTCGCTCTCCACCGTATGCCGGTGGGCGGAAGGGAAGTCTCGGGGTCTCGGCATACGGGCGGCCGGAGCCGCCCGCGCGCCGGTTACGCGGACCGGTCGAGCGCGCGCAGCGAACGGTCGGTGATGGAGCGGGCGCCGCGGCCGATGGCGATGGTGCCGGACTGGACCAGCTCCTTGATGCCGAACGGCTCCAGCATCTTGAGCATCGCGGACAGCTTCTCGCCCGAGCCGGTGGCCTCGATGGTGACGGCCTCCGGGGAGACGTCGACGGTCTTGGCGCGGAACAGCTGGACGATCTCGACGATCTGCGAGCGGGTCTCGTTGTCGGCGCGCACCTTCACCAGAACGAGTTCACGCTGGACGGCGTGGTTCGGCTCCAGCTCGACGATCTTCAGCACGTTGACGAGCTTGTTGAGCTGCTTGGTGACCTGTTCGAGGGGGAGTTCCTCGACACCGACCACGATGGTGATGCGGGAGATGTCGGGGTGCTCGGTGACGCCCACGGCGAGCGAGTCGATGTTGAAGCCCC